>CAYMCD010000062.1:0-18862 GCA_964388845.1 uncultured Verrucomicrobiota bacterium | reverse complement strand
GCCGCCAATGGCCGCCGCCCCGTCAACCGCCGCGCCGCCGACCGCTGCCGCGCCTTCCGCCGCCGCGCCGCCAACGGCCGCCGCGCCCTCGCCCACCAGCTTGCCGGCGCCCGACACGACTTCAGTGGCGCTTGTCAGGATGGCGCGCAGGATACGGGTCAGGACCTCCACCAGGCTGGCGCCCTCGTTTTCCTTGCCGATATCCGACAGCGAAATCGGCGGCAACGGCAAGGGCGCGGAAAATCCGCCCATCGCCGTGACGCTGAGATTCAGCTGCGCCCCGTTGATGGAAATCGAGTCAATGACAACCTTCTTGCCGCCCTGCCGGGAAGGCTTTTCATCCGTGGGGTCGGCGGCGGTCTCGCCGCCCTTTGCCTCCAGTTTTTCCAACAGCGCGCCGAGGTTGCTGGTGGTCAGGCCGCGCTCCATCGTGATTTTCGGGGCGTTTATGTTGATGGCCCGGATGTGGATGATGTCGCCCAGCAGCGAGCGCGGCACGAGGTCAATTTCCAGGTGGCCGAGCTCGAACAGGCTGTCGGTCTTGAAGCCTTCGGGGTTGCCGACCTTCAGACCGCCCAGATACAGGTATCCGGCCAGCGGGCGGAATTGAGCGTTATCGAGCCGGACGGGGACGCCCAGGACGAGCGGGCCGGCGGTATTCACGGTCTTCACGATGGTGATGCCGCCGAAATAGCGAACGAACGCAATCAGGGCCACCAGCAGGATAGCCGCGACCCACATGATTTTTTTCAGTAGTTTCATCTCATTCTCCCTTTGTACGCCCTGTCGCCTTCCGGGTGGCGCGCCATCAGGGCGACGGCCCACATTAAGGCGAATCCTCGCGCATGGCAATCCTCGGCGCCGCGGTTTTCAGGGAAAGACCCGCGTCTTGTCCCGCCGCGCGCCGGCGTGTAGCATGCCGGCATGACCGTTTCCGGGAACCGGCAGCCGGGCCTGTTGCGCGCCTGGTTCTTTCTCACGCCGCAGGAGCAGCGATTGCTGATGGGCATCCTGGCCCTGGCCCTGATCGGACTTACGGCGCGGCACTGGCAGCTGCGGCGCAGGGTACCGGTTCCCGTTCCGGCGCCCGAAATGGCGGTGCCTCTGGCGGAGGAGAATAGCCCATGAGCGATTGCATATTCTGCCGGATTGTGCGCGGCGACCTCCCATCCACCCGGATCTGGGAGGACGATGCGGTGCTGGCGTTCATGGATATCGGGCCGATCATCAAGGGCCACACGCTGGTCATTCCCAAACAGCATCTGGACCCGCTGACGGCGGTGCCGCCGCCGCTGCTGGGCCGGCTGATGGAAGCGGTCCAGCGGATCATGCGGGCGCAGATCGCGGGCTTGCGCGCGAACGGCGTGAATGTGCACCAGACCAACGGCGCGGCGGCCGGCCAGGTCGTGCCGCACGTCCACTTCCATGTCATCCCCCGGTTCGCGCACGACGGGCATTCGTGGAACTGGCGGGCCGGGTCGTACCAGGGCGCCGCGGAGATGGCGGAGTGGGCGGATCGGATCCGCGGCGCTCTTCCCGCGCGGGAATCCTGACGAATGCGGAATCGGCTCCTTTTCTTCGGGCCCCGGACGTGGTAGGTTTTCGCCGGCATGAAGAAACTGAATTTCAACGAGGCGCTGGCCGAGCTCCTGTGCCGCGATGCCCGCTATGCGGAGGACGCCTATTTTTTCATGCGGGAGGCGCTGGATTTCACCATCAAGCAGCTCGACAAGCCGGTGGAGGGGCCCGGCCGGCATGTGTCCGGGCAGGAGTTGCTCGAGGGCATCCGCCAATTTGCCCTCAAGGAGTACGGCCCGATGGCGCTCCGGGTCCTGCACACGTGGGGCATCCGGCGCACCGAGGATTTCGGCGAGATGGTCTTCAACATGGTCGGATCGGGCATCCTGGGGAAAACCGACGAGGACCGGAAGGAAGACTTCGCCGGCGGTTACGATTTTGAAACAGCGTTCATCAAGCCCTACCGCGCACGGCACGCCCAGGGGCCGATGGCGCGGGCCACCGGACCGGGTTGACCCGGCGTGAACGTATGCCGTCGTGTTGGAGGCTCGCCCGGTTCCTGCTGACGCCGGTCCTGTTCATTCTACCCATGCAAAATGCATCCGCCGTTTCGCTCGAAGTCCTGCGCGAGTCCAACAGCCGCCTGCGGAGGGTTGTGCTTGAGAACGGGATGGTCTGCTTGATCAAGCAGGACCGCAGCGCCCCCGTCGCGGCGGTCCAGATCTGGGTCGGGTCGGGGTCGGTCCACGAGGGTGAATGGCTCGGGGCCGGTCTCTCCCACTACATGGAACACATGATCTTCAAGGGCACGGCGACCCGCGGCCCCTCGGAGATCACCAAGGCCATTGACGACGCCGGCGGGGAGATCAATGCCTATACCGCGCAGGACCGCACGGTCTTTTTCGCGGATCTGCCCGCGCGCAACTGGCAGGTCGGGGTGGAGGTGCTGGCGGACGCGGTCATGAACGCCACCCTTCCGGAGGAGGAGTGGGAACGCGAGAAGGAGGTCATCCTCCGCGAATTCGCCATGGGCAAAGACAGCCCGGAGCGCGAGTTGAGCAAGCTGTTGTGGAGCACGGCGTACCGGGTCCATCCCTACCGGTTCCCGGTCATCGGGCACGAGGAAATTTTCCGGACGATGACGCGCGAACACCTCCTGGCCTACTACCGCCGGCACTACGTGCCGGACAACATGATCACCGTCGTCGTGGGCGATGTGGATCCCGATGCCGCGGAGCAGCGGCTGCGCGAGGTGTTCCGCGACTTCACGCGGCGGGCGCGGCCGGCCGACGCGATCCCGGGCGAGCCCGCGCAGATCGCCCCGCGCGAGGCGCGGCAGGGCGCCGAGGTGGAGGTCAGCCGCATGGTGATGGCGTGGCATACGGTTTCGTTGGACCATCCGGACGCCCCGGCGCTGGACGTCCTCGCCCTGCTCGCGGGGCAGGGCCGCAGCTCGCGGCTGGAGGCGCGTCTCAAGGAGCGCGATCAGCTGGTCCACGAGATCGGCGCGTGGTCGTTCACGCCGAGGGACAAGGGGCTGTTCGCGATCAACGCCAGCTTCGATGTCCACCGTGAGGAAGAGGTCCGGAAGGCCATGGAGGGGGAACTCGCCCGTTGGCGGGAAACCGGGTTTGACGCACGCGAAATCGAAAAGGCCCGACGCAACCTGCTCGTTTCCGAATTGGACGAGTTGCAGACGATGCACGGCCAGGCCTCGAGCCATGCCGCCGGCGAATTCTATACCGGCAACCCCCGCTTCTCCGAAAACTATCTGGCGGCGCTCGAAACGGTGACGCCGGAACAGGTGCACGATGTCGCCCGCCGCTATCTGGGGGAGCACCGCCGCACGACCGTCGTGTTGTCGCCTCCGGTGACGGATCTTCCGGACATTCCAGCCGACGTGTCCGCGTTCAGCCTCCACCGGGTAGTCCTCTCGAACGGCGTGACGCTGATCGTGCGCGAGGACCGCCGGCTCCCCTTTGTGCATGCGACGGCGGTCTTCGGGGGCGGCCTGCTGGCGGAAACCGACGCGGACAACGGGATCACGGATTTGATGGCCAACCTGCTCACGCGGGGCACCCGGACGCGGAGCGCCGAGGAACTCGCCGAGGCCATCGAGCAGCGGGGCGCCAGCCTTGAGCCTTTTTCCGGCCGCAACAGCTTCGGATTGAGCGCCCAGATGTTGAGCGAGGATCTGGACGCGGTGATGCCGCTGCTGGCCGAATGCCTTCGCGAACCGGCGTTCCTCCCCGAGGAGCTGGACAAGCAGCGCGTTCTCCAGCTGGCGGCCATCCGCCGACAGCGCGAGCAGCCGATGTTCGTCGCGCAGGAAACGCTCCGCGCCATGCTCTTCCCCGACCATCCGTACCGGTTCAATCCCTCCGGCAGCCCGGAGAGCGTGCGCCGGATCGGCGCGCCGGAGGTGCGCGCGCACTACGACCGGCTGGTGAGCCGATCGAATCTCGTCCTATCGCTGTTCGGCGACATCACCGTGGCGCGCGCGCGCGAAATGGCGGAGCGACACCTGGCGGCCCTGCCCGCGGGCGAGCGGCCCGCGCTCAAGCGGCCGCCGGCCCGGCCGGATCTTCCCGCGCGCCGGCAGCGCGCGGAACCCCGCGAGCAGGCGATCCTGTTGTGCGGATTTCCGGCGGTCAGCATGGAGGACCCGCGCGTGGACGCGCTGAACGTCCTGCAAAAGGCGTTGAGCGGATTGTCGTCGGACCTCGGCATTGAAATCCGCGAGAAGCGCGGGCTCGTCTATTTTGTCGGGGCGATGAGCCTGGTGGCGCTCGATCCGGGCTTTTTCGCGCTGTACGCCGGCACCCGGGAGGAGGCGGTCCCGGAGGTGGAGCGCCTGATGGCGGAGCAACTCCGGCGGATCGCCGCCGAGGGCCTGCGCGAGGATGAATTCGAGCGGGCGCGCGCCCAGCTCATCGCCTCGGCGGACATGGCCCTGCAGAACAACGGGGAACTCGCCACCGCCTGCGCCCTGCACGAATTGTACGGACTGGGCTACCGCTATCCGGTCGAACTCGAACGCCGCCTCCAGGCCCTGACGCCGGACTCGATCCGCGACGCGGCCCGGTCGTTGCTGGTCGAGGACCGGAAGGCCACCGCGGTGGTCGTGCCGGACCGGAACGGAAAAGGAGAATCCCATGAGTGAGACCCCGTCGTCGGAACAGGATAAAGCCCTGTTTGCCCATCTGGTGATTTCGCTCGCTCAATCCGCGCTTATGGGGATGGGCAAGATCGTTCACCCCGCCGCGCAGAAGGCGGAAATCAATCTCGAGGCGGCGCAACAGTCCATTGACCTGCTCGACATGCTGGACGCCAAGACCCGGGGCAATCGCGACAGCGAAGAGGACAAGATGCTCCACCAGACCTTGAGCATGTTGAAGCTGAACTACGTCGAGACCGCCGGCGCCTCCGCGGGCGCAGCGCCGCCCGCCGACGCCGGGTCCGCCCCGCCCGTCGGCGCCGGCGAAGAGGAAAAGGTCCGCTTCCGGAAGAAATACGACTGATACGGGCTTGTAATTGATTTTGGCATGACCCCGGGGAGCGCGCGCCGGCCCGCCTCCGGGGGCGCCCTTGCGGATCGCGTCTACAGCGGCGCAGGCGGGGGCGCGTGTGCTCCCCGCGCCCCACCCCGGCCCGGCGAAGAACCCCGGCCTCAATACCGGGGGCCCCAAGCGGGGCCGCGCGCCGGAACCCACACCTGCTGGGGCGCCATCCGGGATTCGGCCGGCACCCACCGGCGGTGATACGACCCGCACGGATGCTGCCAATAACGCCAGTAGCCCGGCGTGAACACGGGGCGCTCCACGACGATCCAGCACCCCGCGCGCGCCGGCATCCCCCGTTCCATACGCCGTTCGTAGCCCCCATGGCCGTGCCGTTCGCGCGGCGCGGCGCCCCATCGAACATGCCCGTGGTCGGCCCGCACGGGGCCGCCGAGCGCCATCAGGAACAAAGCCGCCGCGGCACAATATCCGGTTTTCATGCGCATCGTCCTCCTTTGTTTCGCCGGGTAGGACGGTGCTTGCGGTGGACTTATTCATTCGCCGATACTGACGCCATGAACACGATTCCGCCCGATCTCCAATCCGCGGTTCTGTGCGACGATGTCCGCCAGGAGCGAAACGGAAAATTCATCCTGATCGGCCTGTTCGACGCGATCATGGTGCAGGCCATGCCCGCCCGGTATCCACGGCTGTTCATGGTGACGCGCTGGTGCAGCGGCGAAGGCGAGTTCCAGCAGCGCAGCCGGATTCTTAAGCCGGACGAGACGGCGGTGCTCGTGGAAGGCCAGAGCATCCCGGTGAAACTTCCCTCACCCGAGGCGACCGCCACCAACGTCGAGATCTTCCTCAACGTCGAATTCCAAACGGAGGGCACGCACTGGATCGAAGTGCTGCTCGACGGGGACATGAAGATCCGATACCCGCTCCGCGTGGGGATCGCGAAGGGGCAGCCGGGCGCGCAATCAACCTGATCCCCGGACGGCCGGGCCGGCGCGGTTCAGCTTTCCTGCTCGACGAGGCGGATCGTGCGGGGCTTGGTCGCCTCGCGGATCAGCGAGTCGGATTGCTCGAGGTGCTTGCGCAGCGACGCCAGCGTGGATTTGAATTCCTCGGCGCCGGACACGGCCTTGATGGAGCCATCCACCACCTGCTGCACGTGCAGGACCTGCTGGATCTCTTTTTCGAGCTGCATGATCTTGTCCAGCTGCCCCGCGATGGCGTTCGCGGCCTTGCCCATGCCCTCAACGTGCTGGTTCAGAAGGGACTTGAGCTGGTCCGCCTGCGCGGACGCGCCCTTCTCCTGCTGCTGGAGGTGCTTGGCCAGTCCGTCAATGTGCTGGGCGAGCACCGCCTTGATCTGGTCCGCCTGCGCGGACGCGCCCTTCTCCTGCTGCTGGAGGTGCTTGGCCAGTCCGTCAATGTGCTGGGCGAGCGCCGCCTTGAGCTGGTCCGCCTGCGCGGACGCGCCTTTCTCCTGCTGCTGGAGGTGCTTGGTCAGTCCGTCAATGTGCTGGGCGAGCACCGCCTTGAGCTGGTCCCGGCTCGCGCCGTCAATTTTCTCCACCTGTTGCGCGTGCGCGGACAGCGCTCCGCCGAGCTTGCCGGAGGCGTCATCGAGCGCTTTCCGCGCGGTTTCGAGCGCGCCGAGCGCGGATTTTTCATGGTCCTTGAACGCCGTCTGGATCGGCCCCGCCAGTTCCGCGCCCAGGTCGGCGGCCGAGAAATTCAATCCGCCCCCCGCGCGGGATTCCATGACGGACGCCAGGCGGCCCAATTTGACGAGGACCAGGACGAGAACAATCGCGCTCACGAGGCCGGCGGCGGCAGAGATCAGCATCACGGAGTCTTGCATAACGCACCTGTTGCGGTTGGATGGATTCGGTTCGCTTCTCGCACTCTCGCTTGCACAGTAGTAAAATCGGCGCGGCCATGTCAAAACGATACCTTTGGATTCCCTGGCTCCTCCTGCTGGGCCTCGGGCAGGGTTGCGGGCCTGGGGAATCGGATTCCGCCGCAGCCCGGGAAACGCTGGGGAAGCCGCCCCGGTCGCGGGCGATCCCCGACCTGCCCGGCTGGGTCGGCGTGCCCGGCGGGGCGGCCGTGCTCGGGAGCCGCGAGGAGGATGCCCCGCCGCCGCGCGACGTCCGCATCGCCGCCTTCTGGATGACGCGGACCGAGATCACGACGGCCCAGTTCGCGCGCTTCCTGAACGATACGCAAACGGAATTTGTATCGCCCCAGTTTGCCGGGCGCACGGGCCACCGGGCGCCGCTGGCCGCCCGCGATCCGGTGGCCTATCTCGCCTACACGCAGGCGCTGGCGTATGCCGAATGGCTCGGCGCCCGGCTCGGAGTCGCCGTGTCCATCCCGACGGCGGACGAGTGGGAATACGCGGCGCGCGGCGGAGTTCACGGGGCGCCGTTCCCCTGGGGCTGGGCGGAGGCGGAGGGCCGGGCGGCCTTCCGCCTCGACCGCTGGCGTCCGGTGGGCGCCTATCCGCCGAACCCCCACAAGCTCCACGACATGGCGGGAAACCTTGCGGAGTGGTGCCGGGCTGACCCGCCCGGCGCGGCGCGCGCGCCCGTGCGCGGGGGCAGCTGGTCCGAGCGGTCGGACCGGATGCTGCGCGTGTGGCATGGCGTGGCAATGCCCGTCGAATACCGCGATGCCGACGTGGGATTCCGAGTGGTCGCGCGACCGCGCGGATGAGGCGCCTCACCCGCCGGAATATCCGCCCCCGGCCGCGGCGTGGATTCGTTTTCCGCGGGATTTACGGGCGTCGCCCGGACAGCCATCGTTCCAACCGGCCCGGCTTCCGGCCCGGTTTCAGGAAAAACGGCCGCACCCATTCGCGCCGCCGCGGCCGCCAGGCGTAGAGATCCAGCCGGTCGAGCGCCACCGCGCCCAGCGGAATGTCCAGCGTCTTGCACACGAGGTTCAACGCCAGCGCCAGCGCGTGGCGCGTTTCCCCGGTTGAGGCGCCCGCCCGCAAGGCATGCCGGTCCGGCGGGGCCAGGAGCAGGACCGCCAATTCGTATACCTCCCGCATCCGCAATCCGCGCCCCGGATGGAGGAACCAGTCCGACTCGAGCCCTTCGGCGAGTCCCGTCTCGAGCAGCCGGCCATGGGCGGCGATCCGCTGGGAAGCCTCCACAAGTTGCGCGGCGCCGGCCGCTTCAGGCGCGAAGGACGCGGGCGGCCGGTCGAGGCCATGGCGGGCCAGCCAGTCGGGGGCCGCCGCGCCGGCCGCCTGCGCGACCCGCCGCACGGCGGTTTCCCATAATTCCTTCTCATTCATAGCGGGATGAGCCCTGCCCTATCGCCTTGATCATCGGCATCGGACGGCGGGGCGCTACCTCCGGGCGCGCGGGTCAACGCGCGGGCCCGAATCTTTGTTCCATTCGACGCTACAAAGCCATCCCAAAACCGCCTCCCGGGCAGACGGCACGGGACTGATTCGCCGCCATGCGCAACGACGTGGAATTCCGGATCCGGGGAGCACACGCGCCCGCGCGTGTGGTGCGAGGCGCCCTCGCCTCGCCCCCCACGGATGCGATCCGCGAGGGCGCGGGAGCGCCCCGACAACACGATTCGACGGAATCGCCCGCCACGGAGCAGATGGGGGCAGCCGGCGAATCCGCCCTGCCGGCGGGTCCGGCGCGCGATTCCCGATGGCAACGGACGGTCCCGTGCTGTACTCTTGGGTCGGCGCGGGACAGGCGCCGGTTTGTGCTGGGACATCACCATACACCGCGGCATACGTTCGATTTTCTCGTGATCGGAAGCGGGCTGGCCGGTCTCTACGCGGCGGCAGCCGCGGCGGAACACGGCCGCGTCGCCCTGCTGACCAAATCCGCGGTCCGCGCGAGCAGCTCGTGGTGGGCCCAGGGCGGCATCGCGGCGGCCGTGGACCCGGAGGATTCCACCTTCCTCCACTTCGACGACACGATCGCGGCCGGGCGCGGGCTGTGCCGCAGGGCCGCCGTGGAGATCCTCGTGGGCGAGGGCGTCGAGCGGGTGCGGGAACTGATCCGATGGGGCATGAAATTCGATGAGGGCCACATGGGCCTGGCGCTGGGCCTCGAAGGCGGGCACAGCAAGCGGCGCATCCTGCACGCCGCCGGCAACGCCACGGGCCAGGCCGTCACGCAATTCCTGCTCGAACGCGTCGCGGCGCATCCCAACATCACCCTGTTCGAGAACACGACGGTCGCGGAACTGGTCGTGGTGGACAACCGGTGCCTCGGCTGCATGGCGTTCTACCAGGACCGGTTCGACCCGTGGTTCTTCACCGGGCGCGCCACGATCCTCGCGACCGGCGGCGCGGCGGGCAACTACTCGCGCACCACCAATCCGCCGACCTCGTCCGGCGACGGCATCGCGCTGGCCTACCGGTCCGGGGCCGAGGTCTGCGACATGGAATTCGTCCAATTCCACCCGACGGCCCTCTACACCGAAAGCGGGGCGACCTTCCTGGTCAGCGAGGCGCTGCGCGGCGAGGGCGGCCAGCTGTTCAACAAGGCGGGCGACCGCTTCATGCCCCGGTACCATCCGCAGGGCGAACTCGCGCCGCGCGACGTGGTGGCCGGCGCGATCTTCCACGAGATGCACCGGGAGGCCCAACCCTGCGTGTGGCTGTCCATGCGCCACCTGGACCCCGCGGTTGTGCGCCGGCGGTTCGCCAATGTGGATGAGGCCTGCCGGGCGCACGGCCTGGACCTGGCGCAGGATCTCATCCCGGTCGCGCCCGCCGCGCACTACACGATCGGCGGGATCGTGACCGGGCGGATGGCGGGCACGAGCGTCTGGGGCCTGTTCGCCTGCGGCGAATGCGCATGCACCGGCGTGCACGGCGCCAACCGGCTCGCGAGCAACTCGCTGCTCGAATGCCTTGTGTTCGCGCGCCGCGCCGTGGAGGGCGCGCTGACCATCGCCCCGGATGACACGCCCCACGTGCTGCTCGGCGAGGACCTGCCGGTGCGCGATCCCACCCCCGTGGACCCGGACATGCTGCTCCGCCTCCGCGCGCAGGTCTCGCGCCTGATGACCGAGCAGGCGGGCATCATCCGGACCGGGCCCGAATTGAAAAAGGCGCTCGACGAACTGTACGCGCTTCGCGACCGCTACGGCGAATTGCTGACCCGCTGGGCGGGCCGGCCGCTGCGCACGATGATGCGGGCCTGCACGCTGACGGTGCGCGGCGCGCTGCTGCGGGAGGAATCGCGCGGGGCGCACCTGCGGGCCGATTATCCCGACGAAAATTCCGACTTTGAGGGGCACATCACCCAGAAACGCGGCACGCGGCCGCGGCTGGTCCGGTGGACCTAGGGGGACCGCGGCATGGATATGAATGGGGCGGAGGTGGAGCGGATCATTGACGGCTCGTTGCGCGAGGACGCGCCCGGGGGCGACATCACGACCAATTGCCTCTTCGCGCCGGAGGACGAAGCCACCGGCGTCTTCCGCAGCAAAATGACCGGCCTCCTGGCCGGCGTGGAGGTCGCGGGGCGGGTCTTCAAGAAACTCGACCCGCTCTCCTCCTTCACCGCGCACGAGCGGGACGGCGCGCGCCTGCAGTCGCACACGCTCATCGCGGAGGTACGCTGCCGCACCCGCGCGCTGCTGACCGGCGAGCGCGTCGCGCTGAACCTGATGCAGCGCATGTCCGGCATCGCCACGCTGACGGCCCAGTATGTCGAGGCGGTCGCCGGCCTGCCGGCCAAGATCCTCGACACGCGGAAAACGGCGCCCGGCCTCCGCGTGCTGGACAAGTACGCGGTGCGCGTCGGCGGGGGCACCAACCACCGGCTGAGCCTGAGCGACCTGGCCCTCATCAAGGACAACCACATCCGCCTGGCCGGCGGCGTGTGGGCCGCGGTCCGGCGGCTGCGGTCCCAGGCCGCCGCGGGGACGCGCATCGAGGTCGAATGCGCCAACATGGACCAGGTCCGGGAGGCGCTCGACGCGGGGGCGGACATCATCATGCTCGACAACATGCCCCCGAGCCTCATGTGGGAGGCGGTGCGCTTCATCAACAAACGCGCGCAGGTGGAGGCCTCCGGCAACATCGCGCTGGAAACCGTGCGCGCGGTGGCGGAAACCGGGGTGGACTTCATCTCCGTCGGGCGCCTGACCCATTCGCCGACCGCGCTCGACATCTCGATGAAGGTGGCCTGATCCGTTGCCCGCCGCCGCGGGATGAGGTATCTTGCCGGCGTGCAAGCGAGCCTCGATCTGGCGGAAGAAATTCAGGCGCTGAAACGCGAAAAAAACGCGGTCATCCTGGCGCACAGCTATGAACGGCCCGAGGTCCAGGACCTCGCGGATTTTGTCGGCGATTCGCTCGGGCTCTCCCGCCGGGCCGCCGACACGGAGGCCGGGCGGATCATCTTCTGCGGCGTCCATTTCATGGCGGAGACCGCGTCAATCCTCAGCCCCCGCAAGAAGGTCCTGCTGCCCGACCTCGACGCCGGCTGCTCGCTGGCCGCGACGATCACGGCCGAGGAACTGCGCGCGTGGAAGGCCCGCCATCCCGGCGCGCTGGTGGTCAGCTACGTCAACACCTCCGCCGAGGTGAAGGCCGAGACGGATTATTGCTGCACATCCTCGAACGCGGTCCAGGTGGTCAACGCGATTCCGCGCGACCGCGAAATCCTCTTCTGCCCGGACATGTTCCTCGGCCAGCACGTGAAACGGCAGACCGGCCGGGACAACATGCGCATCTGGTCGGGCGAATGCCACGTGCACGCGGGAATCCGGCCGGAGCACATCCAACAGCAGCGCGACGCGCATCCCGGCGCGGAGTTCCTGATGCACCCCGAGTGCGGCTGCGTCTCCTCCCTGCTCTATCTGCAGGGACTCGGCCAGAGCTGCGCGATGGAGGGCGCGAAGATCCTCTCCACGGAGGGGATGGTGCGGCACGCGCAGCAATCGCCCGCCACGGAATTCGTCGTGGCGACGGAAACCGGCATCCTGCACCGCCTCGAGAAGCTGAACCCGGCGAAGGCCTTCCACCCCGTGAGCGAGCGGGCCATCTGCAAGTTCATGAAGATGATCACGCTGGAAAAGATCCTGCGCTCGCTGCGCGAGGATATCCATGAAGTGCGCGTGCCCGAAGCCGTGGCCGACCGCGCGCGCCTCGCCATCCGGCGCATGGTCGAGATCGGATAGGCACGGGCGCGGCGCATGGCGGACATCGTCCTAGCCACCCTCAACGCACGCTACAGCCATGCGTCCCTGGGCCTCCGCTACCTGCTCGCGAACCTGGGCGACCTGCAGCCGCGGGCCACCCTGCTCGAGTTCGACCTGAAGACGCCGATCCACGCGATGGCACGGGCCATCGCGAGCGAAAACCCCGCCGTGCTCGGCCTCGGCATCTATATCTGGAACGCCGCGCCCATGCTCGCGCTGGTGAAGGCCCTCCGCGCCGAGCGGCCCGGCACGGTGATCGTGCTCGGCGGCCCGGAGGTGAGCCACGAGGTCGGGCGCCAGCCGATCTGCGAATGCGCGGATTACGTCATCACCGGCGAGGGCGACCTGGCCTTCCGCGCGCTGTGCGCCGACCTGATCGCCGGGCGCCGCCCCGCGGACCGCGTCATCCGCGGCGGATTCGTGGAGACCGCCCAACTCCACCTGCCCTACGCGCTTTACAGCGACGACGACATCCGGCGCCGGGTGGTCTACGTGGAGGCCTCGCGCGGATGCCCCTTCGCCTGCGAATTCTGCCTGTCGTCCCTCGATGTGCCGGTGCGGCGCTTTCCGCTGGATCGCCTGCTGCCCGCGTTTGACGATCTCCTCGCGCGCGGCGCCCGGCACTTCAAGTTTGTGGACCGCACGTTCAACCTGCACATCCCGTACAGCATGGACCTGCTCGCGTTCTTCCTGCGGCGCCACGAGCCGGGCCTGTTCCTCCATTTTGAGATGATCCCGGACCGGCTCCCCCCGGAGTTGCGCGCGCTCCTCGGGCGGTTTCCGCCGGGCTCGCTGCAATTCGAGGTGGGCATCCAGACGTTCAACGAAGCGGTCGCCGCGCGAGTCAAACGCCGCCAGGATTACACGCGCACGGAAGACAACCTGCGCCGGCTGCGCGCGGAGACGGGCGCACACCTGCACGCCGACCTGATCGCCGGCCTGCCCGGAGAGGGATGGGACAGCTTCGCGCGCGGCTTCGACCGGCTCCTCGCGCTGGGGCCCCAGGAAATCCAGGTGAACATCCTCAAGCGGTTGCGCGGCACGCCGATCGCGCGGCACGACGGGGAATTCGCGATGCGCTACAATCCCGCGCCGCCCTACGACCTCGTGCGGAACCGGGATCTCACCGGGGAGCAGGTCGCGGCGTTGAGCCGGTTCGCGCGCTATTGGAACCTGTTTGTGAACAACGGCAATTTCCAGGAAACGGCGCCCCTGGTCTGGGCCGGCGCCGGCTCGCCGTTCGCGGCGTTTCACGCGTTTTCCGAATGGCTCCACGCCCGGTGGGGCCGCGCGCACGGGATCGCGCTGGACGACGCCGCGGAGGCGCTGTTCGTCTGGCTCACGCAGCGCGGCGCGCCTCCGGACGGCACCGCCGCGGCCTTGTGGCGCGACCTCCGCAGGACGGCGCCGAGGAACCGCCCCTCTTTTCTGAAGCCGTATATCCCGAGGGAATCCGTTCGCGTCGTCCGCGCCCGGCGCCTCGGCCGGGGCCTGGCCCGTCAGGCGCGCCGCCTCTGATCATTCCAGCCCCTGTGCCTCCGTGCCGCTGTGCCTTCCGTTGTGAATGAAACAGAACGCCGGACGGCCGCGCGTGCGTTCGAACAGTTCCGCCACATCGCGATTCGCCATCCGGATGCACCCGTGCGATGCGGGGCGGCCGAGCCGGTGTTCCCGGTTGGTCCCGTGGATATAGATATAACGCGCGTAGCTGTCGCAGCCCGGCCCGGCGTTGAGGCCCGGCTCAAGCCCGCGCAGCCGGAGGATTCGCGTCAGGATGCGATCCGGCCCGCGCGCCGACCGCCATGCGGGCCCGGGCAGCACCGCGCCGGTGAACCGGCGCGCTTCATACACGGCGCCCAGGGGTCGCCCCGAACCGATCCAGCGCACAACGCGATGCCAACCGGTCGGCGTCCGGTTGCTGCCCGGCCTTCCGCCCGCGCCCTTCGCGCTGCCGGAAATCGTGTACACCCGCACAACCCGGCCGCCCGCAAGCAACGTGAGCCGCTGGCGCCGCAACGAAACCACCAGCACCGCGGCGCGCGCGGACAATTCCGGCAACGCCGGGCGAACGCGGACCTCTGAATCACGCTTTTTCACATGCGGCCCATCGCGGCCTTCCCGCGCCGTCAGGGCGGAGTATAGCCGAGTTTTTCATCCATGAAGCCAAGGTGCAGCCGGACACGCGAACACAACTCGTCAACCCGCTCGCCGTAGCTCCAGTCCGGCGGCCTGCCGCGCGACCGGGCGTCCCACGGCATGCAGTCCGAGAGCGCCGAGGCCATTTCACGCAGGCGCGAATCCAACGCCCCGGCCTCCAGGGGACCCTCGCGCAATGCGCGCCAGCGGGCCGCCATCCGTTCGCGGAATCCGGGCACTTCCTTTGCCAGCCGGTCAAACAGGTGGTTCGACTGCCAGCGCCGCCGGCCGCCGAAGGTGCGATCGTAATCCCACGGGATGAGAAAAAAGGGCGACCCTTCCGCCGCGGAACGGGCCAGGTAGAAATTCATGGTCCGGCCATCCTCGTTGGTCGTGAAGTTCAACAGCAGGATGAAATCAATGATGTTGTCGAGATCCAGCCGGCGCCCGGCCTCGGCCGCGAACGTTTCCGGATCGGCGCCGCTCGTGAAGGCCAGGAGACCGAGAATGTCCGGATACCGGTCCAAACGCTCCGGATCCGGCGAAACCTGCCGGATGCCTTCGAGCGCCGTGTCGGCAAACAACGTCGCGGGTCCGTTGATCTTGAACAGGACGGTTTCATCCCGAGGCTCCGCCGGCGCGGAAACGAACATTTCGGAACGCAGCCGCGTGCACAGGTCGTATACGCCGGCGTAGACCCCGTTGACGAAGAGCTCCACCCAGGCCGTTTGCGGCGCATGGCGGGGATGCCCCGGCGCCGCCCATGCGCGAAATATTTCATAGGCGAACGGATTCCGGAGATGGGTATCGTCGCGGTAGCTGTTCAGCAGGTAGAGGTGTCGGGAACTCCCACCGCCGATAATGCGGTGCGGCTCGTCGAACTGGAGGGAAAACGGCTTCCGCCCGGGCGGCGATATATGATAACTCGCCAGCCCGCGGTTCTTGATGCCGCCCCCCGTGGCCTGCACCCCCTGAAGCCGCCGCGGAGGATCCGCGGTCCCGGCCGGATAGTACCATGCGTAGAAATCGGTCCGCCGCAGGGCGTGGACGGGCGAACCGAAATACAGCATGAGCGCGGGGAGTCTCGGTTGCTCGGGCATGACCCGGAACGTGAACGTGAAGGGCTCGGGCGGGGCCTCCGCGCCCCCGCCGGCCGCCTCGACCGACACCGCGACGTCCACGGGCACATGGCCGGGCGGGCGGCGAACCCGCCCCGAGCCGTCAATCACATCCGGGTTGGAGCTGATCCATTCCAACCGGCGGCCGGCGCGGTCAACGCCGCCCAGCGTCAGGTCGCTCACGACATACATGGCGGATGGATTGTCGGCGAGAATGTCCAACGCGGACGGAAACGCCCCCGTGCTGCCGGCCGGCGGATCGGATGCCGATCGCACGGATCGCCACATCCACTCGCGGCTGCTCCACGGATGCCGGAAATCCTGGGCGATGAGCACGGCGGCCTCATCCGGAAATCGCGGAAACGGGCGCCCCGCCGCCGGGGGTTCGTTCCGGAACAGCTCCGGCCAGTCGTTGAAATCTTTCGGACCCATCGTCAACCGGGGCGATCCGCCGGGAATGGAATGGACCCGATCGAAGGATTCGATGCAGTAGAGCCCCTTCAGCTGCCCATCCACGTAAAGGCGGCACAACCGGACCCGGTCGCCCGGCGCGTGCGGCCAGCCCGGCGGGCAGACATCCGCCGCGCTTTCTGGCGGAAAAACGTAGAGGTCATTGGCGCCCATCCACGGACTTCCCTCCGGGAGGCGCAGCAGGTAGGACGGCCTGCGGGACGGCGGATAATGGCCGGCCGTTCCGGCCAGCTCGAGGCGTGCCTCCACCGTGCGCCCGGGGATCTGCGCGTGGATCCGGCGCGGGCGCGCGGCGCGATCCGTGCGCCGGCCCGAATGCAGCGAGTCCTCGTGCGCGTGGGCGAAATGGCGCGCGTCGCTCCTGCTGAAGTGAAGGGCGACATCCGGCAAATCGGCGGCCTCGACGCGGCCCTCGTGCAGGAACAGGTCGAACCGGTCGAGCGTCTTCATCAGGGCCAGCACGCGCCCGCGCAGATACCCGGCCAACCGATAGGCCCTGTAGCTGGACCGGCCGACCGCGCGCAGCTGCGCGGCGCCGGACCCGATCGCGCCCCGGATCTCCTCCGGCGTCAGCGCGCGCCGCCAGGCCACCGCGTGATCAATCGCCCCGCGCAAGGGCGCCGCCACGGCGGACCAGCGCATCTTGCCGAACTCCATATTGTGCGCGGGATGCCCGCCGAATTGGATGGGACCCTCCGCCCGCAGGACGCCATCCTCGTAGATCGCCGCCCGCCCGGCCGGCCCGTCAACAACCGCGACCAGGTGGACAAAGCGGCCGAAGGACGTGAAGGCGTAGGCGATGGATTGCGTCGTTTCCGCCAGCGGGACGAAAAGGGTCAGATTCCCGCCAACCAGTTTCAATCCGGTCCGGCGCAACTGGAACGACGTATACCAGAGTTCCTGGTCGCGGCCGGCGTCGTCCAGACGGGCCCAGAGCGACAGCGTGTACGCGGGGCCGAGCTCGGGCCAGGCGACATCGGTCTCGATGAAGCCGTCCACGGCGCCGTCGAAGGCGCGGGCGTCGCCGAACGGGCCGGGGACGCGCGTCGTCCTGTGGCACTGGACCCGGCCGCGCCAGGCGTATTCGACCGGCTTCGCCCCGTCGAAGGTCAGCAGCAGCGCGACACCGCGCCGGGACAGGGTGCCCGCGAGCCGTTGCGTGCGGTGTGCCACCGCGTCCGCGGTGGCGCCGAGGAGCAGCCGGTCGGACGACCACGCCGCGGCGATCGCCGCGGCGACGGCCACCCAGCCTATGCGCTGCAAGGCCTTGCCATTCATCCGGGCATGTC
The DNA here is from genome assembly GCA_964388845.1 of uncultured Verrucomicrobiota bacterium. Lineage (GTDB taxonomy): Bacteria > Verrucomicrobiota > Kiritimatiellia > CAIVKH01 > CAIVKH01 > JAMLJG01. The sequence continues at coordinate 1,618 of CAYMCD010000062.1, read as the reverse complement.
AGCGGATGCCGCCGGGCCGGTCGAGGAACACGTTGACCGCCTGCAGCGGCGCCGCCTCCGAAAGCGCGCGCTGCAACTCCGGCACTGATCCCCGCAAGCCGGAGAACACATATTGGAGGGAGGTCGTGCCCTCCCGCGAGGAGGCGCTCTCCATCCGGTGCCGTTTGAATCGCGCGGCGAGGCATTGATCGAGCGCGGGGCCATGGCGATGGGCCTCCGCGTCGCCGATGGTGAGCACCAGGATGCCGTCCCGCCGCATCCATTGCCAGGCCGACGCGAAGCGCGAAAGAACGAGGCTGACAAAGGCGAAGACGTAGAGAAGGACGAGGAAGCGGAAATTGAACGTGGCCGCGGCGATTGAGGCCGCGATCACGAGCATGATGAAGCCGATCTCCTCCGGCTCCTTGATCGGGGTCCGGAACCGGATGATCGAAAGGGCCCCCAGGAGGCCGAGCGAAAGCGGGATGGAAAGCTGGACGCCGATGAACAACGTGGTGATGGAAATGCCCAGCAACGGGAACGCGCGATGCACCTGGCTGCCCGTGCCGCGCCGCTCGAAGAAGAATCGGTACAAGGCGGAAGCGACGAACGCGGCGATCAGCGAGGCCGCCAGCGCGGTCACAAAGAGGCCGGAATCCAGTTGTTCCCGGACCTGCTTAAAACTGTCCAGCGCGTCCACCATCCTGATGCTGTTCATGCCGGTGTGCCTCCTGATCGCGCGGCAGCAACGCACGCGCCGAATTTTGAAAACGTCTGCAGCCGGTAGCCGAACCCCGCCAAGGTTCCGGCCCAGGACGGGACCCGCGCGCCATTGGATTTGTACTCGCAGACGGAGCTGTCCAGACGGACGGGGGCGGGCGCGTTGAAATACAGCGGATTGAAACGATCCCCGGCGATATCGCGGTCCACGGCGACGCGTCCCCCCGTTTCCGGGCAGACATAGCGCCATCGTTCATAGGAGATGCGGAGCATCGGAACCAGGCCCGCCGGCACGGGCTCATCGAGCTGTCCCGCATGACGCGTCAGGAGTTCGGAAAAAAACGGGCCATCCATCGGGGCGGCGCGCAGCTCCTGGCCGGGCGCGCGGGCACAGACGCGACACTTCCGCCTCGCCTGCCCGATCCGCTGCTTCACTTCGATAAAAATGGGAATTTCCCGCGCCGACAGCCGGGCATCCCCGTCGTACCAGCGGATCCGGACCTTCACCTTGAGATTGTCGCCGTTGGCCTTCTCCTCGTACGCGCGCCCGTCGGGCGAGTCGAAATACACGCTGCTGATGCGGCCGGCCGGGTGTTCCGGATCGGGCAGGCAGCGCGCATCCAGCAGCGCGAGGGCGGCCGTCGAGTCGGCCCGGTGGCCAACCCATTTCTGCTCGGTCACCAGGCGCGGCGGGCTCGTCGCCCGCGCTTCACCATGGCATGGAAACATGTTCACGGAATAGCAGATCGGAATCCTGTGCCGCGCGTTGGCCGCGGACGCCCAAACACCCCACCCAGGAAACAACCCGCACGATAGGCATCGGTCCGCACCGCCGTCAAACGCATAGTGACGCGGGATGGACGCCGGGGTGCATGACTGATTTCTGACTATTGAGCGAAAAGGCTGGTCTTTTCTTGCC
>CAYMCD010000061.1:0-19528 GCA_964388845.1 uncultured Verrucomicrobiota bacterium | reverse complement strand
AGGGGGCGGGCCGAGGGCGGCGACCCCTGCCGGCTTGCCCGGCAGGTGAAGAAGTGCTGAAGCTACGGCGGACACAAACCAAACGCCCGACCCCTGCCGGCTTGCCCGGCAGGTGAAGAAGTTCCCGGGCTACGCCGCGCGAGGCGGCAGGGGGCGGCGCGCGGAAAGACCCCGGTGGGCTTGTCCCACCGGTGAATGAGTTCGCGGGCTACAACGCGCGAGACGAAGAAGGGCGACGGCCCCTGCCGGCTTGTCCGGCAGGGGAAGAAGTTCTGAAGCTAAAGGCACCAACCAAACGACCGGCCCCTGCCGGTTTATCCGGCAGGTGAAGAAGTTCCAGGGGGGCGCGGACAGCGTAGCTACAGAACTTCCGCCTCCGTCCGGGCAAGCCGGACGGGGGGCGAAGATGTTTTTTGAGAGGCGGTGCGGTAGCTGGCGGAACTTCCGCCTCCGTCCGGGCAAGCCGGACGGGGGGCGAATTCTCGTGCCGCGGACGGCGTAGCGGACAGAACTTTCGCTCCTGCCGCGCAAGGCGGCAGGGGGCGGGGCGAGGAGGACCCCGGTTAAAGCACAAGGGCGACCCCTTTTTCGGGATCGCCCTTGCCAAACAGTCTCTACCGCCAATCAGGCGCGGCGGAAGCGACGGATCGCAACCAACGCAGCGCCCAACCCCGCCAACGCGAGGACGGACGGCTCGGGAACGATCTGGGTCCATGAGCTGTACGGGTTATCGCCATCAGTCAAGTCGACAAAGTTAGGAGTCGTCGGTGAGGGATCTTGATCAAGCAACCCACCCACGATAGGTCCCTGACCCCACCAATCGTTTACAGCCGGCGCGTTATCGCTAAACACACGCAGATACAGGGAGCCAGCCAACAGCTGAGCCTCTGATACACCAGTGAGAACGCCAACCCCATCATTATACGTGCCAGAGGTCGAGAATGCTCCACCATTGGGATCCGTAAAGGTGTCCAGAACGACAAAGCCTGAATCAACTGATAGAGGATCGTTGTCATCAAATGGCGAATATCCGCCAGCCGATGTCCAGATGAGCTGAACAAAAAGGCCGATGGGCATATCGTTGCCGGAAGTGTCACCATCGAAGGGAGATTCGACACCACCTCCCGCAAACCAATTCACGGTGATCGATGCATGCGAGGCGGTTCCGATTACCAACGACCCCAGTACAACCAACAGTAGCTTTTTCATTTATCTCTCCCGCGTTATTACTGCCAATATCCCGATCCAGTTGTTTTTTTACGGCCAAGTGTACGGCTTGCTCTGCGTCCACGTCATATTGGTCGTGCGAGTGCTGCGGTACCAGAAACCTTGCCCTGGCTGCAACACATTCGTTCCGGGGTCCCATGCGCCCGCAACTCGTGTTTCGAAATAGTAAGCCTGGCCGGTTGGATCCCAGAAAATCGCGCTGTCCGTATTTTTCCCATTGATTGCCAGAACAGATGAAGTAAAGGGAATCGTTATCGGATATGGGAATCCGACCATGTTGAAGCCAGGAACGATCGTTGCAACATTTGTCGGTAGAGTAAGTTTGTCCGGAACTTCACCCATAAGATAAACGCGGTATGTGTTTGAGGCCGCCGACGGCGGTATGCGGAGCCAAAACCCACGTCCGGGCGGGATCGGATTTGTACCGGGATCCCACGCACCAGCAACGCGAGTCTCGAAACGATATGCCTGTGCGCCCGGGTCCCACAAGATAATGGACGAAGAGTTTGGAACTTGATTCCCTATTAGATTTGTCGCTGTTACCGGCGCACCATTTAGATCCTTGAAGTTATGCGTCAGCATCACGAACTTGTCTTTTAATGCATCAGCCTTCACATAGCCGACCGCGTTACGGCTGAGGACCTGGTTGGTCTGCGCGAAGGTATTGCCTCCGAGGATGGCGAGGCCGAGGGCGATTACGAGTGTCTTTTTCATGGTTCGCTCCGCGTTGGGTGTCTTTTTAGCTTAATCGAAAATGCGCTGTCCACCGGAATCTGTACGAAATTTCAATTAGCTTCTGGGTAAGAGGCTACACGTAGGCGGGGTACGTGTCAATACGTAGACGCAAATTTTGTGGGAAATTTTTCGGAGGGGGGGTTTCAACCGCGAATTGCGCGCATTGGCGCGAATTTTGAGGGGGATTCTCTCCACCATCGGCCTCGGTCTCGCCCTATGAATTCGAGGCGGAGGCCGATTTCGAGGCCGATTGGGGGGATCAGACGAGGGTGACGGTGAGGGTGGTGCCCTGCCCTGATGACGTTATGTCCAGGGTTCCGCCGATACGTTGGGCGCGGTGGCGCATGATGCGGAGGCCGGCGCCGGCGGCGGTTTGCGCGGCGTCGAAGCCGCGGCCGTTGTCGGTGACGCGCAGCGAGGTCGGCGTTAGCTCGATGCGGATTTCGCGCGCGCGGCCATGCCGTACGGCATTGTTCACGGCTTCCTGGGCGATGTGGTACAGGTGGGCGGAGCGCTCCGGGGTGTGCGCGGCGGGCGGGCCGGATTCGGCAAAGGAACAGGCGATGTTGAACACGTCGCAGGTTTCCTCGGCGAGGCGGCGCAGGCCGGGCACGAGGCCGTCCTCGCCCACTTCGAGCGGGGCGAGGCCGCGCGCGGTCCGGCGCACCTGCGCCACCGCGTCCTTCAGCAGCTCCACCAGTTTTTCGGCCTGTTCGCGGCCGGCGGGCTGGAGGTCGGTTTCCAGCGCGCGGGCGAGGTAGACGGCGCCGGTGAGTTTCTGGCCGAGCGAGTCGTGCAGGTCCTGGCCGATGCGTTGTTTTTCGCGTTCGCCGGCGGTGTGCATGGCGGTTTCGAGCCGGGCGCGTTCGTCCATTTCCGAGGCGAGCCGGCGGTTGGCTTCCTCGAGTTGCGCGGTGCGCTCGCGGACGGTGCGCTCGACGGCGCGCGCGCGGCCGGCGAGCAGCGCGAGGAGGACGGCGAGGAGCAGCGTGGCGGACGCGCCGCCGACGAGAATGAACAGCCACGCGCTGGCCGCGCGCGTCGCCTGGTAGTCGGGCCCGGCCTCGCACCGGAGGACCCACTCCTGGTCGGCCATGGGCGCGGGCAGTTCGATGACATAGCGTGCGGCGCCGGCGGGCGGTGGGCGGCCGTAGGCCGGGTCGAAGAGCGTGACCTGCACGTGCCGGACGCGCATCTGGCGCAGGGCCCGGTCGAGCAGGGTTTGCGGCCAGAGGCGGGCGACGGTGAACCCGGTGAAGGCGGGCCCCGTCCCGATGGGCGCGCCGACCAGGAAGCCGGTTCCGTCTTCGGGCGACGGGGCGGGAACCGAGGCGCCGAGCGCGGGGCCGCCGCCGGAGGCCATCCGCGCGATGGACTCCGACTGGCCGGGCAGGGCGGCGAGGTCGAATCCGTTCGGCAGGCCGAGTCCGCCGGCGGGGCTCTGGTAGGTGAGCGGGAAATAGTGCGGGCGCAGGCCGGCGGGCTGGAAGCCGTCCGGCCCTGGTTCGAGCAATGAGGTCGGGGTTTCGTCCGGGCCGGCGGGCGACTCGAAGGCGGGCCGCAATTCCAGCGGAATGCGTTGGGCGAATCCGAACGCGCCGAGGACGGATTTCTGGTGCAGCAGGCCTTTTTGCGTGAACTCGGCGAAGTCGGCGGGGCTGATCCGGTCCGAGAGCGTATGCAGTTCGCCCAACGAGCTAAGGACGCCGAGGAAGAGGCCCATTTCGCGTTCGAGCGCCTGCGCGAGCGATTCCGACTCGAGTCGGAACTCGGATTCGATCCGGCGTTGTTCGCGGGCGCGATTCTGGCGGGCGGCCCATCCGGTCAGGGACAATCCGGCGGCGAGGACGAGGATCACCATCAGCGCGAGTGTACGAGATGGATTGGGGGGGGGCATTTCGGTGTTCAGTGTTCAGTGTCCCGTGATTTATGGCGGGAATGGTGGCGAAGCGGGTTGGGCGATGCAATGTCGTTTCGCCGGGGGGCGCCGTTTGCAGGCCCCCCGGCGGGCTTGTCCCGCCGGAGGCTACGTTTGTTTCGCCAACGCGTAGCCGCGAAACTTTCGCTCTCCGACGCAAGGTCGCGGGGGGCGGTTCTAGAGGCTATCCCGCATTTTCGGCGTGACGGATGGGGCTGGGTACCTCACAACACGGCGCGAAATGGCGACGCGCATTGAAATCGGCATGAAGCCGGGCGTGCCCGATCCCCGCGGCGCGGGGGTGGCGCGCCGGGCGCGCGCGCACCTGCATCTGCCGGTGGCGGGGTGCGCGGTGCGCGACATATTTCTGGCGGACCTTCCGCTTTCCGGGGCGGAGGCGCGGCGCGTCGCCGACGCCTTCACGGACCCGGTGGCGCAGGTGGCGGCGCTCGACCGGCTGCCGGCGCCGCCCGCGTTCCGATGGCTCGTCGAGGTGGGCTTCAAGCCGGGCGTGACGGACAACGTGGGCCGGACGGCCCGGGCGGTCGTGCGGGACGCGCTGCGGCGCGAGCCCGGCCCGTATGAGGAGGTCTACACGGCGACGCAATATTTCCTGTCCGGCGCGCTGGAGCGCGGCGACGCGGTCCGGATCGCGAACGAGCTGCTGGCGAACCCGCTGATCCAGACGGCGCGCGTGTTTTCCCCGGAGGAATGGGCGGCGTCGGCGGTCCACCGCGAGCCGCCGGCCGTCCACGACCGGGCCGAGCCGCGGGTGCGGACGTTCGACCTGGAGGTGGACGACGATGCGCTGATGAAGATCAGCCGCGACGGGATTCTTTCGTTGTCGCTGGAGGAGATGCGTGCGATCCGCGACCACTACCGGGGCGCCGCGGCGCGGGCGGCGCGGGCGGCGGCGGGGCTGCCCGCGCAGCCGACGGACGTGGAGCTGGAGTGCATCGCGCAGACGTGGAGCGAGCACTGCAAACACAAGATTTTCGCCGCGCGCGTGCAGTACACCGACGAGACGGGCGCGACGCGCGAAATTGATTCGCTCTTCAAGACGTACATCAAGGCCGCGACGGGGGAGGTGGCGAAGCGGATTGACTGGCTCGTGTCGGTGTTCAGCGACAACGCGGGCGTGGTGAAGTTCAACGAGCGCTGGAACGTGCTGTTCAAGGTGGAGACGCACAACAGCCCCAGCGCGCTGGACCCGTACGGCGGCGCGATCACCGGGATCGTGGGCGTGAACCGCGACGCGCTGGGCACGGGCGTGGGCGGCGAGATGCTGTGCAACGTGTGGGGCTATTGCTTCGGCCCGCCGGACTACGCGGGCGGGCTGCCGGCGGGGCTGATGCATCCGCGCCGCATCCGCGACGGCGTGCACCACGGGGTGATAGACGGCGGGAACCAGAGCGGCATCCCGTGGGCGCGCGGGTGGGAGCGGTTTGACGAACGGTTCCTGGGCAAGCCGCTGGTGTTCTGCGGCACGGTCGGCAAGCTGCCGGTGACGGTCGGCGGCGGCCCGTCGGAGCGCAAGGACGTGGTCCCCGGCGACTTCATCGCGCAGGCGGGTGGGCGCGTCGGGAAGGACGGCATCCACGGCGCGACGTTTTCCTCGGAGGAGTTGCGGCAGGAGTCGCCGGCGCAGGCGGTGCAGATCGGCGATCCGATCACGCAGCGCAAGCTCTATGAATTCCTGATTGAGGCGCGCGACCTCGGCCTGTTCCGCGCGTTGACCGACAACGGCGCGGGGGGGTTGAGCAGTTCGATCGGCGAGATGTGCCGGCTGAGCGGCGGGGCGGAGGTGGACCTGACGGAGGCGCCGCTGAAGTACGAGGGCTTGCAGCCGTGGGAGATTTTCCTGTCGGAGGCGCAGGAGCGCATGACGCTCGCGGTGCCGCCGGACCGGTGGGCCGCGTTCGCGGCGCTCGCGCGGCGGCGCGACGTGGAGGTCGCGCGGATCGGGACGTTCACCGATTCGGGCGCGCTGCGGGTGTGGCATCGCGGCCGCCTCTGCGGGGCGCTGGACCTCGATTTCCTGCACGACGGCTGCCCGCGGCTGGAGATCCCGGCGGCGTGGACGCCGCCGCGCGTGCCGCCGCCGCGCGCGCTGCGGGCGGGCGACCGGACGGCGTGGCTGCTGCGGCTGCTGGCCGCGCCGGACGTCTGCTCGAAGGAGGCGAAGAGCCGCATTTACGACGGCGAGGTGAAGGGGCTGAGCGTGGTGAAACCCTTTGTCGGCGTCCGGAGCGACGTGCCGAGCGACGCGACGGTGATGCGGGTGGACTACGACGGCCGCGAGGGGGTGGTCCTCGCGGAGGGCGTCAATCCGTTCCTGTCGGACCTGGACACCTACGCGATGGCGGCGTCGGTGGTGGACGAAGCGGTGCGCCGGGTCGTGAGCGTGGGCGGGCGATGGGACCGGATCGCGGGGCTCGACAATTTCTGCTGGCCGGATCCGGTGCTGTCGGAGAAGACGCCGGACGGGCCGTACAAGATGGCGCAGCTCGTGCGCGCGAATGAGGCGCTGTTCGATGTCTGCACGGCGTACGGCGTGCCGCTGATCAGCGGCAAGGACAGCATGAAGAACGACTCGGTGCGCGGCGGGCGGAAGATTTCGATTCCCCCCACCCTGCTGTTCTCGACGATCGGCAAGATGGACGACGTGCGCCAGGCGGTGACGATGCCGTTCAAGCGGGCGGGCGACGCGATCTACGCGCTCGGCCTCACCCGCGAGGAGCTGGGCGGCTCCGCGTTCCACCGGTTGCGCGCGCGGGCCGCCGGCCGGCCGCACCGGGTCGGCGGCGCGCCGCCGGGGCTGGACACGGAGGCGGCGAAGTCGCTGTATCACGCGCTGAACGAGGCGCAGGCGCGCGGGCTGTTGCGCTCGTGCCACACCCCCACCCTGGGCGGGCTGGCGGTCGCCTTCGCGCTCGCCGCGCTCGGCGGCGACCTCGGCGCGCGGATCGAGCTCGACCGCGCGCCGGAGCGGGGCGCGGGGCTGGACGGCCTGCTGTTCGGCGAGAGCAACGGCCGGTTTGTCGCCACGTGCGCGCCGGAGCGCGCGGCGGAACTGGAGTCGGTGTTCCGCGGCTTGCCGTGCGCCCGCGTCGGCACGGTCGCGGATGCGCCGGAGTTGCACGTGACGTTCGGGGGACGCCCGGTCGTGAAGGCGGAGCTGGCGAGGTTGCGGAAGGCGTTCCGGGGCGGATTGTAAATTTAAGATTTCAAATTTGAGATTTCAGATTTGAGATTGGATGTTTGGGCTTTCAGATGGCCACCTACAAGCGATTTGAAGAACTGCCCGTGTGGCAGGATGCGGCGGGACTCGCGGCGTCGTGCTTTGAGCTTGCGGAGGACGACGCCCTGCGGCGGCGCGGCGACGCGGCGAGCCAGCTCGCGCGGGCGGCGCTGTCTGTGTCGAACAACATCGCGGAGGGCTTCGAGCGCGGGACCACGCAGGAGCTGCTGACGTTTCTCTACATCGCGCGCGGGTCGGCCGGCGAGGTGCGTTCGATCCTGCTGGTGCTGGAACGGCTTCGCGGGCTCGGCCATCTGAAATCTGAAATTTCAAATTTGAAATCCACCGCCGAATCCATTTCGCGCCAGTTGCGCGCGTGGGCGGACACCCTGCAGAACAGCGACGTGCGCGGCACGCGCTACCTGAACGACGCCGCGCGCGAAACGGACGCGCGCCAGAAGCGCCAGGCGGAGGCCTGGGCGAAGATTGACGCGGCCGCCGAGGCCGCGCGGAAAGAGCGCGAGGCGCAGCGAGCGAAGGAACGCAACGCATCCGAATCGCAACCCTGAAACCGGAAATCTGAAATTTCAAATCTGAAATCCGAAATCTGAAATTTAAAATCCGCCCCCCTCCCATGCTCCCCCCCATTCTCATCCTCACCGGCTATGGACTGAACTGCGAGGCCGAGTCCGCGCACGCGTGGCGGCTGGCGGGCGCGGAGCCGCGGCTCGCGCACTTGAACGACGTGATCGAGGATCCGGCGCCGCTGCGCGAGGCGGCGGGCCTGATGCTCATCGGGGGGTTTTCGTTCGGCGATCATCTCGGATCGGGGCTGGTGTTCGCCAACCGGCTGCGCGCGCGCCTGCGCGACGAAGTGCAGGCGTTTCTCGACCGGGGCCGGATCGTGATGGGCGTCTGCAACGGGTTCCAGATCCTGGCCAAGCTCGGCCTGCTGCCGGGATTGGACGGCGATTATTTCACGCCGTCGGTTTCGCTGCAGCAGAACACCTGCGGCCATTTTCAGAATTTCTGGGTGCGCCTCGCGTTCGATCCGGACAGCCCGTGCATCTTCACGCGGGGGCTGCCGCCGATGGACCTGCCGATCCGCCACGGCGAGGGCCGGATCCTGCCCGCTTCGCGTTCCGTCCTGAACCGGATCGAGCGCCTGCGCCTCGCCCCGTGCCGATATGCGGACCCGGCGACCGGGCGGCCGACGCAGGCGTTTCCGCACAACCCGAACGGCTCGGTGCGGGCGATCGCGGGCCTGTGCGATCCGACCGGGCGCGTATTCGGCCTGATGCCCCATCCGGAGGCGTACCTGTTCCCGGAGAATCATCCGCACTGGGACATGCAGAAGCTGCGAGGCGACCTGCCGGAGCACGGGGCGGGGCTCGGTTTTTTCACGAACGCGGTGCGATATCTGCGGCAGAGCTGACCGTCACCACGGCAGCGTCTTGGGCGTCGCGCGGTCCTGTTCGGACCCCATGCCGCCGAGCGTGCGCGAGGCGGAGGGCGTAGCCGGCGCGAGGTTGAGGGTCGGGCTCAACGGCGTGGGCGCGATGGAAAGCGGTTCCTGCTGCGCGAAGGAAAACGGCGCGAAGCCGCCCGGCTGCCACCCGCCGCCGGACCCGGCGGACAAACCCGATGGCGGGACGATCGCCGAGTCGGCCGCGCCCGCTCTCAAGCGGTCCTGGCTCCACGGATCGCCGCCGAGGATCCAGCGCGCGGCCCCGGGGTCCGGCCGGGATTCCGCCGCGGCGGCGGCCGGCGGCGGCATCCGGTCCGGCGTCCCCGCGGGCGCGAGCAGCGGGGCATCGAGGCGGGACCAGTCCCCGCGGTCGGGGCGCCCGGCGGAGGAGAAATCCAGGCGCACGTCCGGCCCGGGAGCGGGATCATCGAGGGGGCGAGCGTCGTCCTGTTCGCCGGTGGTCCAGCCGAGGACCGGGCCGAAGTCCGTTGGGCGGCGGTCGCCCGATTCCTCCTCGCTTCGGGGCGCGTCCCGTTCCGCGCGGGCGGTCTCCATCCGGTTGGTCTGGTCCGCCTCTCCGGTTGATTCGGCATCCGCATCGCGCTCCCATTCCGCCCCGGTTTCCTGTTCGATCCGGCGCGCGCGGTTCGTGGCGACGTCATCGGCGAGCCAGCCCCAGCCCGAGGGGGTGCCCGGCGCCTCGCTGGAGAAGGCGTCGCGATCAAGGACATCGCGCGGGCGCGCGGGCGTCCCCTGGCGCTCCCGCGCATCGGGGCGGGCCGGGCCGGGCAGCGTGGCATCGGGGGACGCGCGATGGGGAAGATCGGGGGCACCGGCGGGCGCGTCGCCCTGTTCGTCCGGGGCCGCGAGGGCGTTTGGCGGGGCGTTGGGCAGGGCGGGCGGCTCGTGCATCCGCACGCGCGCGGAGTACGCGGCGGGCGGGCGCGGCCGGCGCGGCTCTTCTTCCGCGCCGCGGGCGATCGTTCCCGCGGCCAGCAGCGCGCCCAGGGCATGGCGTAGACCTTTCATCGCGTCCAGTATACCCGAAACGGGGAAGGCGCGGGAAGCGCCTGGATTGCCGGGATTCCGCCCAACCGGATGCAGGGACAACCCGGCGCGGTTCGGCGCTTGGACATCCCGGCGCCGGGCCATAAGATGTCCGCATGCAGGATGCCTGGTACCGCGCCGGCACACGCCCCGGTTTTCACGTCATGATGAAGCCCACGGGGCCCATCTGCAATCTCGACTGCCGCTATTGCTTCTATTTGGAGAAGGAGCGGCTGTACCCCGCCAGCGAACGGTTCCGAATGTCGGATGAGCTGCTCGACCGCTACGTGCGCGACTATATCGGGCAGCAGGATGTTCCCGAGATCCAGTTCGCCTGGCAGGGAGGCGAACCCACGCTGCTCGGCGTTGATTTTTTCCGGCGGGTCGTCAGCCTCCAGCGCGCCTACGCCGGCGGCAGGCGAATCGAAAACGCCCTGCAGACGAACGGGACGCTTCTCGACGACGAGTGGGGCCGTTTCCTCGCGGAAAACAAGTTCCTCGTCGGCATCAGCATAGACGGGCCGAAGGTCCTGCACGATGCGTACCGGGTGGACAAACGCCAGAAACCGACGTTCGACGCCGTCCTGAGGGGCATCCGCACGCTGAAGCGCCACGCCGTCGCGTTTAACACGCTGACCGTCGTGAACCGCAAGAACTCGCAACGCCCGGTCGAGGTCTACGAGTTCCTCAAGGACATCGGCTCGGGCTTCCTGCAGTTCATCCCCCTCGTGGAGCGGAAACGCGACGACGCGGCCGGCGCGCTCGGCCTCAACCTGGCGACGCCGCCGCGCCCCGGCGCGACGGCGCCCTCGCCGCCCGTCACCGCCTGGAGCGTCGAAGCCGACGCATGGGGATCGTTCCTGACCGCGATCTTCGACCGCTGGATCCGGCGCGACGTCGGACGCGTTTTTGTCCAGATGTTCGACGCAGCGCTCGGCAACTGGATGCATCTGGGCCCCGGTCTCTGCGTCTTCAGCGAGACGTGCGGCCGCGCGCTAGCGATGGAGCACAACGGCGACGTGTATGCGTGCGACCACTATGTGTACCCCGAATACAAGCTCGGCAATCTGCTGAACCAGTCGCTCGGCGACATGGTCAACGGCGCGCAACAAAAAAAATTCGGGGCCGACAAACGCGACACGCTGCCGCGCTACTGCCGGGAATGCCCGGTCCGCTTCGCCTGCCACGGCGAATGCCCGAAGCACCGATTCATCCGCACGCCGGACGGCGAGCCGGGCCTGAACTACCTGTGCGCGGGGTACAGGCGCTTCTTCACGCACGCCGATCCGTTCATGCGCCGGATGGCCGACCTGCTGCGGTGCGGCCACCCGGCGGCCGGCATCATGGACGAGTTGCGGACCGGCGCGTTCACGGTCCGCCGCTGAACAGCCCCGAGGCGGCCAGCGCGAGGATGGTCAGTTGCGCCAGCGTGACGGCGATCATCGGAACGTCGCGCGCGCGGAGCAGGAACGGAAGCAGCCGGATGAACGACCAGACCGTGACCGTCGCGAGGAACGCGAGGAGGATCAGCGTCAGGTAATCGCCCTCCCGAAACGCGAGCAACCAGGAGGGTCCCCGGTAGAAGCCGCACGCGGCGGCCAGCTCGCCCGCCGGCAGATGCCAGTGCGCCGCGATGCGCGGGATCGGCACATGAGGCGGGATCAAGCCGGTCACGTACCCCACGTAGGCCATCGCGATGCCCGCCGCGCCGCACCGGGTGCCGATCTCCATCCAGTCCGCATAGGCCCGGCGGCGCGGCGTGATTTCCCGCCGCGGCGCGCCCGGCCCGCCGCTTTCTTTCACAGGCATGCGGAGACCCCCCTCCACAGCGACCGCGCGCCCGCGAGGAACAGGACCGCGATCACGACGCGGCGAACGGTCGCCGCCGGCACGCGCGTCAGCAGCCGGGCCCCGATCGGCGTTCCCAGCATGATGCCGAGCACGGCCGGAACCGTGAGGATCGCCAGCACGGCGCCCTCGTGCATGTACACCCACGCGGCGGAGGTGTTCGAGATGGCGAGAATCACCAGGCTCGACGCCGCGGCCACCTTCAGCGGCGCGCCCATCACCAGATTCAGCGCCGGCACATTCGCCCATCCGGCGCCCAGGCCGAACATGCCGGAGACAAGGCCGATGCCCAGAAAGAGGAGAAGGCCGACGCCCGCGCGGTGGACCGCCCAGTCAACGGTCGTCCCGGTGTTTTCGTCGCGGTACGACCCGTTCATCTTCAGGAAGCTGGAAAGCGCGCCGGGCGCGGCGACCCGCGGCGTCGCGCGGGCCCGGGTCGCGGCCATCAATCCGGCGATCGCGAGGATGGCGGCCCCCAGGATGCCCTGCGCGAGCGAAGGCGGGATGCGAAGGCCGATGTACGCGCCGAGGACGGAGGAGGCCGACGCCGCGAGCGAAAGCGGCATCGTCAGGCGCAGGTTCGCCATGCCGCTCCGCAGCAATCGCGGCGACGCGGCCAGCGCGCCCGCCAGGGCCATGATGAGACCCGCGCCGCGGATGAAGTCGAGATGCATGGGCAGAAACGAGGACGCGATGGGAACAAAGAGAACGCCGCCGCCAATCCCGCCCAGCGCGGCGACGATGCCGATGAGGAAACACAGCGCGAACACGGCGATCGGCCAGATCCACCACGGCGCGGCGCCGTCGGCCGGGACCGGCGCCGGACCGGCCGCCCCGGCCCACGCCAGGACGGGCGCCGCCGACAAGCCGACCGCGAGGGCCCATCTGTATCGGATTTGCCGGCCACGATTGTTCATTCAGCGCATTCCCGCCGCGGCGCCGCCGCCGTTTCACCGCGCACTGATTCACCCTGGGACCGTCCGGCCCCGAGGCGCGATCCATCGCCTTCGCGATTCCGCGGCGACGCAATCTGGCGCGCCCGGAGGGACTCGAACCCCCAACCTTCTGATCCGAAGTCAGAAGCTCTGTCCAATTGAGCTACGAGCGCGTGGGTGGGGATGGTTGGACTGAAGCGCGCGGGAGGTCAAGCGCAACGAGGGCCCTTGCGCCGGGCGCGGACATGAGCCAGTGTATCGGAGCAAACGAGGAGAACCCCATGGCCCTGATCACCCAAAGCGGACCCGAGACCCTGCCCATCGGATCGCCGGCGCCGGATTTCGCGCTGCCCGGCGTTGACGGCGCAACGCACACGCGCTCCTCGCTATCCGGCGGAAAGGCGCTGGTCCTGAATTTCACCTGCAATCATTGCCCCTATGCGCAGGCCTATGAAGACCGCTTCATGGCGCTGGTCCGCGCATTCGCGCCGAAGGGGGTCGCCTTCGCGGCCATCAATCCCAATGACGCCGAGCGCTATCCCGACGACAGCTTCGAGCGGATGAAGGAACGCGCGGCGGCGCGCGGATTCAACTTTCCCTACCTGCGCGACGAGACCCAGCAGGTCGCCCGGGCCTACGGCGCGGTGTGCACGCCCCACCTCTTCGTGGTCGCCGGCGGCAAGGTCGTGTATGAGGGGCGCCTGGACGACAACTGGAAGGATCCGGCCGCCGCGAAGCACCACGACCTGCGCGCGGCCATTGAGGCGGTGCTGGCGGGCCGTCCGGTCCCCGCGCCGAACACAAACCCGATGGGTTGTTCGATCAAGTGGAGATGATGGTGGAAGACGTGGGACTCGAACCCACAACCCGCTGATTAAGAGTCAGCTGCTCTACCAATTGAGCTAGTCTTCCGCGCGCGGGAAGGCGTGATATAGCGAAGCGGCGCGCCGTTTGACAAGCCCCGATTGACCCCGCTAGGGTTGGCCTCCGCTCCCGTGGTGGAACTGGCAGACACGCAGGACTTAGGATCCTGTGCCTCACGGCGTGGGGGTTCAAATCCCTCCGGGAGCACCACCCTCCGACCATCGCCCTTGTTTGTTATGTCCGGTCTATACGTCCACATCCCGTTTTGCGTCCGGAAGTGCCTCTATTGCGATTTCTATTCGCTGCCGACGGCGGACGGGCCGCCGGCCCGGCGGATGGCGGCGGGCGACCCGCCGGACCAGCCGGCTTTCCTCGATGCGCTGTCGCGCGAGCTGGCGGGCCTGCCGGCGGACTTCCAACCCGACACGGTGTTCATCGGCGGCGGAACGCCGACCGAGCTTTCGCGCGCGGACCTGGCGGCGCTGCTCGCGTTGCTGCGGCGACACGTGGACCTCGCGGCGGTGGCGGAATGGACGTGCGAGTCGAATCCGGGCACGCTGGCGGAAGACAAGGTGGAGACCCTGCTGCGCGCGGGTGTGAACCGGTTTTCGCTCGGGGTCCAGTCCTTCGATCCCGCAACCCTCGAATTCCTGGGCCGCATCCACTCCGCCGATGAGGCGCGCGAGGGGTTCGAGCTGCTGCGCCGGATGGGCGCCGGAAACATCAACCTGGACCTGATCTATGGCGTGCCCGGCTCGACGGCCGAAACGGTGCGCCGGGATCTCGACGCGCTGCTCGAACTCGGTCCCGACCACGCCGCCTGCTATTGCCTGATTTTTGAGGACGGCACCCCGCTGGCCGACCTGCGGAACAAGGGCTATGTGAGGGAAGTGGACGACGACACGGAACTCGAACACTACAACCTCGCGCGGGCCGCCCTCGCCGCGGGCGGCTACGCCCACTACGAAATATCCAATTTCGCCAAACCGGGACGCGCATGCCGGCACAACCTGCTCTACTGGGGCGGCGGCGAATACCTCGGCGTCGGCCCGTCCGCGCATTCGCACTGGCGCGGCGAGCGGTGGGGCAATGTGCGCGACCTCGACGCGTATATCCGGCGCCTCCAGGCGGGCGGGTCGCCAAGCGCCTTCCGCGAACGGCTGGACCCCGAGGCGAAGGCGCGGGAGACCCTGGTTATGGGGCTGCGCCGGATAGACGGGATCGCGGCGGACGAGTTCCGCGCGCGCACCGGCTTCGACGCCCGCGCGCTCTGCGCCGAGCCGCTGGCGTGGCTCCTGCGCGAGGGCCTGGTGGAGGACGACGGCGCGCGCTTGCGCCTCACCGAGCGCGGGCTGTTCGTGAGCGACGCCATCTTCGCCGAGCTGATCTGACGAAGGGCCCGATAAGGCTGCCGGCCTCCGCCTCTTGGGGGGGGCTGGGAGGGGAGGGACGACGGAGGCCGGCGAGCCTAGTAATCGAGCCGGACCGGCATGGAGGCGGGGCCCATCCGGACGGGGCCCACCGGCTGCCGGTTCGACGGGTATTCAAAGACAAAAACGGGTTTGCGATACAGGTCCAAGGCCTCGTTGGTGGCTGCGACCTGCAAGGACTCCGGGGCCGGGGCGGGGGCTGCCGCCGGCGGCTCGGCGAGGGGGCCGAGGCTCGGGACCGAGTTGATCAGCAGCAGGTTGCCCGCGAGCAGCGCCAGGACACACGCGGCGACCAGCGCGCGGATCCCGGGGTGCGGGGCCGCGCCCAGGGCGCCGAACCAGCGGCTCATCCACGATTCGCCCGGCGCCGTGTGGGCGAGCTGCGCGCGCAGCGCGGCCAGGTTCCGGGTTTCAAAATGCGGATCGGGCTGCTCGTAGCGCTTGAGCGCGATCAACCGCCGGATGAAATCTTCTTCGCCGACCCGCCGTTTCATGGAGCGTACTCCGCAAGCTCCCGCTGCAATTGTTTCCGCGCGTAGAACATCCTGGACCGGACCGTTCCCACCGAACAGTTCATGATGCGGGCGATTTCCTCGTGCGGCATGCCCTGGATATCGTGCAGCACCACCACGGTTCTGTGTTTCTCTGACAGGGTCCGCAGCGCTTCGTTCAACTTTTTCTGCAATTCGGCCAGGGCGATGTCGCGGACCGGCGATTCGCGGGACCGCAACTCCACGTAGGCCGGATCCCGCTCGGCGGCCTGGTCCATGTCGTCGAGGCGCAGGTCGGCCGCATGCCGCTTGCGCCGCTTGAGGAAGTTGATCGTCCGGTTGACGGCGATCCGGTAGATCCACGTGTAGAAGGACGAGTCCCCCTTGAACCCGTTGAGCGCGCGATAGGCCCTGACGAAGACCTCCTGGACCGTGTCTTCGGCATCCTGGCGGTTGCCGGTCATGTTGTAGACCAGGGCATACACGCGGCGCTGATACCGGCGCACCAGCTCCTCATACGCCTCGTAGCGGCCGGCCCGGGCCCGCTCAACCAGTACGATATCCGCCGGATCGGTTCCGTCCGCGGGCGCGCTTTCTGGTTCCTGCAGCATGGCTCACATCATCCACAACGGCGGCCACCACGGCGCGACCGATGCGGGCGGGCGGCCCGGACGAGGCGGACCGGTCCTAGCTGGCCACGGCTTCGGGCACGGTCTCCACCTGACCGGCGCGAATGGCGTTCTCAATCATATCCCTGAACTGCTCCAACCCCGTGGCCGGGATTATGATCGTGTCGCGACGCCCTCCCACATCTTCCGTGATCCGCAAAAAGCGTCCACGCGGATTTTCTTTCAGATCAAAGAAGAACTGTTTGCGTTCAATTTGGGTCTTATCGCTGAAAAGTAAATTTTCCATGATTAATGAACCATTGTTGAACCGATTAAGAGCCGATGTCTCAATTTCGCTAATCGGATAAGTTCTAGAAGCAGCGCCCCCGCGTTGCAAGTCATATTGTGGTGTGCAGCCGGACGACAACTATTTGAGGTAGGGGGGGATCAGCGGAGCGGCGCGAGACACTGATTCTCACCGGGCGGTTCGAGATGGCCGATACGGCCATCGCATTGGGGCAACAGGCGGTCGGGTGGGAGTCGGCGAACGGCGCCATCGCACATCACGGCCTGGACGTTCCCGCCGTGGCGGAAGTGATAGGTCGGTTCCTGGTGCGACAGGTAGTACCACTCCTCGATCATCGGGTTCTGCGGGGAGGCGGGCGTCTGGAACGTATTGATTTGCGCGGAGTCGCCCCAGAGAATCGTCTCGCCCGGACGGGTCACCGAGGAGAAATGGGTGATGCGCTGCGGGCCCGGCGGCGTCTTGTTCAGGAGCAGGTAGTGGTTGATGCCGTACCCGTAGGACGACACCGCGTATTTCTGCTTGGTCAATGAATCCCGGTAGGGAAACGACGGGCAGAGCTCGACGCTGCCCTCCGGCAGATACGGCGCGAGGCGCGCCTGCGAGCGGTCGAGAATGCGCTGGCCCTCTGCGCCGTGGCCCATCTCCAGGCCCCAGTACCAGAGGCGCTGCCCCCCCACGCGTTCCATGAACGGAAAGAGCCGGTTCTCGTGGTCCTCCAAATAGAGGGCGAACGCCACATGCATCTGGCGCAGGTTGCTGGCGCATGCGGCCGCGCGGGACGTGTCAATCGCCTCGCGGACGGCGGGCGCCGCGAGCGCGCCGAGCAGGGCCAGCACGCCCATCACCACGAGCAATTCGATCAAATTGAAGCCGGATCTCTTCACGGGGCCATCGGTTTCACGAACCAGAATTCCACCGCCGCCGCCGTCGCATTCGTCCATCCGGCGAGGCCGCCGGCCGCCGTCACCACCGCCTGGGTCGTGAAGGGACCGGCCATCAGGTCCGGCGTGGACACCACGGCGTAGGTCGCGCCGCTGACGGCGGACCAGATCATGACCGGATTCGCCGGATTCATCGGTTGCACGATCTGGCCCTCGCTGACCGCCCAGTCCACGGACACGTCGTCCCACGAACCGGCGCCTTCCGCGTTTACGCCGCCCCAATTGGCCGCGACGTAATTCACCAGGGCCACATGCGTCAACTCGAACGACTCGTGCGCGGGCAGCGGTTGGGTCCAGTAATACTGCGGCACGCCGTTCACCTCGACGACGTGGGTGCGGGCGGCATCGGTATAGAGCGCAACGCTTGCGCGCCGGCTCACCGCGCCGGTCGCGCCGCCGTGGTAGAGCAGCTCGAGATACAGATTCGTGTCCGCCGGCAGGTAGTTGTCCGCCCCCATGTCGGTATCGTGGTACCATCCGGTATCCGCGCTTGCGCCGGTATAGTAGGCGAAGGAGACATCGTTGCTCACATGGGCGCCGAGGTTCGCCGCAACGTTTGCGTTATACGCACCCCACGCCTGGTTGTTGATGAAGTAGTTGAACTCGACAAAATCGCTGCCGTTGCGCCGTTTGACGGTGTTGGTTTCGTACAGGCTCCACGGATCGTCGCTCAGCGCGCGGTCCGGTCCCATGTGCGCCAGGCCGAACAAGCCGATCGTGGCGATCTGGTGGAACTCGGTCGTATCGGGCACGGAGTTGGTCTCCACCCGCAACACGGCGCGCAGCCGGAAGCTGTGTTTATCGGTCAGCACGCGCGGCAACGCGCGCGAGAACCAGGAATTGACGATCTGCAGCGGGTCGCTCCCGACAAAGGAATTTCCCTGGTCCCATTCCCCGATGACGCGCTGGTTGGCGGCGTCATACCGGAACAGGGCGAGGTTTGACGCATTCGACACGCCGGCATACGCCCAATTCGTCGGCGTCGCCGAAAAATCGTCGGCGACCAGATTCATCCACGCGCCCATCGCGGTTTGGATCCCCACCGCCGCCATTGCCGCCCCCCACCCCATCATCCGCTTCTGCATGCTCGCCTTTCCACTCCTCGTGCGGGAGTTTCCGGTTGCCCGCGAGGTGGACGGCGAAAACGAGAACGCCTCCGCTCCTCCCGAAGGGAGAAGCGGAGGCGAAAGCCGGCGCCTGTCCCTTCCCTCGCGAAAGAGACTTCGACAGGCGAGGACGCTCGTCTTCTGGCTCCCAGCGTCAGACCTCCTCCCCGCCTTCCCGGTTCCATCCGTAATCCGTGTTTCGTCTCCCGTAATCCGCGGATGCGGGTCACGGGTCACGGGTCACTTCTTCCCAGTGGCTCCATTGGGGATTTGTAGCTGGTCACAGCGGCGCGACCGCGTCCGGTTTTCACGGACTTCCGTTTGCGCCCTCGCTACGACTGCCAAAGAACTGGACGCGAGCCTGCAAATCCGACGACGTGAAGTCAACCCGCGAATTCGCGCACTTGAATCATGGCTGCCGCGACACCCTCATCGCGCAGGAACGGCCGGCCCGGAAATGACGAAGGGGAGTTCCATTCAATCCGCAATTCGCCTTTCGCCATTCGCTATTAGAACAATTCAGGCTGTTCCGGGGGCAGCGAGACAGGGTCCAGGCAACGCGCATCGTCGGTACTCACCCGGTTCACCCACGAACCGACCGGATGGGCGGACAGCGTTTCGTCCGGGAGCGGTTTCAAGCACGCGGCGAGCGAATCGGGCGGGCGCGGGGCGGGATCGAGCCACGCCTCGATTTCCGGATCGTGGAGAAGGACCGGCATGCGATCGTGCAGCCGCCGCATGAACGGGTTCGCCGCCGTGGTGATGAGGGTGCACGTGGTCCACTCCTCCCCCTGCGGAGAACGCCAGCGATCCCACAGGCCCGCGAGCGCGAGCGGGGTGCGGTCGGAATGATGGATGAACCACGGCTGTTTGGTTTTCTCGCCGGGCCGGGCCGCCCACTCGTAAAAGCCATCGGCCACCACGACGCATCGACGCTGTTCCAGCAAACGCGCGAAGGCGGGCTTTGTGGCCAGCGTCTCGGCGCGCGCGTTGATCATGCGCGAACCGACCGATGCGTCCTTCGCCCATGCCGGCACCAGACCCCAGCGAATCCAGCGCAACACCCGCGGCATTTCGTTCAACACCGCGGGCGCCTCCTGCGCCGGCGCCAGGTTGTAGCGGGGCGCCCGCATTTCGCCGGGCGCGGCATGAGCCACGATCGCCAGCTCCTTCGTCGACGTCGTCACCACCAGTCGTCCGCACATGGCCACAGCCTACGCCAGAAGGACCTGCGTTGGAAATTGGCCCTTCCCCATTACGATGCCCGCCATGAAACCCCATCACAGAGCGAAGGGGTCAAGCGAAGGAAGCGAAGGGGTCAGTTCTTGGTATTGTCGACTCATCGGAATCAATCGAGCAACC
>CAYMCD010000060.1:0-19718 GCA_964388845.1 uncultured Verrucomicrobiota bacterium | reverse complement strand
CGGTGCTGGCGAGGGCGATGTGCGCGAGTCCGTTCGACGCGGCGCTGCACGACGCCGCGGGGCGCGCGCTGGGCCGGTCCGCCTTCGACCTGTACGACACGCCGGCGGCGATCCCGTCGGCGGACGCCTGGTTCGGGGCGGAGGGGGCGGCGGCGGCGGTCCGGCGCCTGCTCGGCGGCGCGCCGCGCCGGGAACTGCCGGCGTGGCTGCTGGTCGGCCCGCACATGGGGCTGGAACACGACGTGGCGCCCTGGGTCCGGGAGCGGGGCTACCGCTGTTTCAAGATCAAGATCATGGCGCGCGATCCCGGCGAGGACGCGCGCCGGGTCGCGGAGATCTATCGCGCGGCGCGCGCCTTTGGCGCGGCGCGGCCGCGGTTGAGCGCGGACAGCAACGAGAGCCATCCCGATCCGGCGTCGGTCGGGGCGTTCCTCGATGCGCTGGAGAACCTCGATCCGGAGGCGTACGCCGCGCTGGAGTACCTCGAACAGCCGACCGCGCGCGACATCGCCGCGCACCCGCACGACTGGCGCGCCCTCGCGCGGCGCAAACCCGTGCTGCTCGACGAGGGGCTCACGAGCCTGGACCGGATGGAGCTGGCCGTGCGGCAGGGCTGGAGCGGCTTCGCGCTCAAGACGTGCAAGGGCCACAGCTTCGCCCTGGTCGCGGCGGCGTGGGCGCACGCGCGGGGCCTGGCGCTGGCCATGCAGGACCTGACGAACCCGGGCGACGCCTTTGTCCACGCGGCGCTGTTCGCCGCGCGCGTCCCGACCGTAAACGGCGTGGAGTTGAATTCGCCCCAGTTCACGCCCGCGGCCAATGCGCCGTGGGCCGCCCGCTGGCCCGCGCTCTTCGAGCCGCGCGACGGCGCGCACCGGCTGCCCGACGGGCCCGCCCCCGGGCTCGGCCTGCTGGAGGACGCGGCATGAGAAGGCTTGCGCCCCTTTTCGCGGCGCTGGTCCTGTCCGCGGCTTCCTCGCGGGCCGGGGAACCGGTGACGGTGCGGGTGTTCTCGCTGCCGCGCGCGCAGGCGAACAACCCGGAGGAGGTGGCGGAGCACCGCATCCACCAGGTCTTCCTGGAGCGCCATCCGCACATCCGCCTGGAAAGCGCGACCGCGCTCCGGATCGAGGGGGACACGATGGACGCCGCGCCGCTGATGGCGATCGCGGGCGGCACGTCGCCGGACGTGATCTACGTCAATTTCCGCCAGTCCGACACCTACATCCAGCGCGGTTTTCTCGCGCCGATGGACGAGTATTTAAGCGAGGTGCCGCCCGAGGAACTCGCCGCGATGATCCCGCCCACGCTGGAAAAAGTGGTGCGCCGCGCGGGCCCGGACGGGGCCACCCACACCTGGGCGATGCCCTACCAGACGCTCGCGATCGTGATGATGTACCGCCGCGACCTCTTCGCCGCGGCCGGCGTGGACCCCGAGCGGCCGCCGCGCGACTGGGACGAGTTGCGCGAGACCGCGCGCCGGCTGTCGGACCCGTCCAAGGGCGTGTACGCGCTCGGTTTCTGGACCGGGGCCCAGGCGGCCTACGGGATGTACACCTTCCTCTGCAGCGCCGGCGCGCACGCGGTCGAACAGGATACCGGCGGCGTCTGGCGCGCGGCGTTCGATTCCGAGGCGGCGGTGGACGCGTTCGCCTATGTGGACGCGCTGCAGCGCGAGACGGTCTCGCGGAACGGGCGCGAGGGCCCGATCGCGTACCGCGGGACGGATGTCGGCGAGCGGTGGGAGAACGGACAGATCGCGATCCAGTTCAGCTACCTCGGCAGCGGCAAGCTGACGGGGATCAACCCCCAGCTCATCGGCGTCGCGCCGGTGCCGCGCGGGCCGAACGGGCTGTCCAGCGCCGAGGTCAACGCGCGGATGTTCGGCCTCTTCGCCGGGCAGCGCGACCCGCGGGTCCGCCGCGCGGCGTGGGAGTACATCCGGTTTCTGTGCGGGCTCGAGGCGCGGAAGATTTTCACCGAGACGATGGTCGAGCAGGGCGCGTGGCGGATGTTGAGTCCGTCCTGGCTGCGCGAATTCGGCTTCGAGCACCTGGCGCGCCTCGCGCCGGCGGGTCTGGAGGAGGCGTTCCAGTCCGCGCTGGCGAACGGCACGCCCGAACCCTACGGGCGGAACTGCCAGTATGTGTACGCCTTCCTCACGCAGCCGCTGGACCGCATCACGCACGCGGAGCTCGGCGGCCTCGACGAGGCGGCCCGGCGCGAGCGGATCCGCGCCGAGCTGCGCGCGGCGGTGGACGAGACGAACGAGAAGATGCTCGGCGTGCTTCCTCCCGAAGTCCGGCGCACGCGCAACCGGACGGCGTGGGCCTTCGCCGCCTTCGTCGCGCTGACGTTCACCGCGCTGGTGCGCTTCGTTTTCCGCAGCGTGCGCGCGGGACGAACCGCGCCCGCCGAGTCGCCCGCGTCCTTCCGCGACCGCGCGGCGGCGCTGCTCGTCGCGCCCGCTCTGCTGCTGATCCTGATGTGGCAATACTACCCGCTGGCCCGCGGGTCCGCGATGGCGTTCCAGGATTACAGCGTGATGGGCGACTCGGCCTGGGTCGGCATCCGCAACTTCGCCGACGTGATCTACGACGCGCGGTTCTGGAAGGCGCTCGGCCATTCGTTTTATTTCTGCGCGCTGTGGCTGCTGCTCGGCTTCTTCCCGCCGGTGCTGCTGGCCGTGCTGCTCCAGGAAATCCCGCGCGGCAAGATGCTGTACCGCATCCTGTTCTACCTGCCCGCCGTGGTCTCCGGCGTCGTCATCCTCTTCATGTGGCGCGGCCTCTACGATCCCTCGCCCGACGGCCTGCTCAACCGCCTGCTGCTCGCGCTGGACCTGCCCGCGCAGACGTGGCTGCAGGACCCGAAACTCGCGATGCTGTGCGTCGTCTTCCCGCTGGCGTGGGCGAGTCTGGGCCCCGGCTGCATCATCTACCTCGCGGCGCTGAAGGGGATTCCCGACGACCTCTACGAGGCGGCGGACCTCGACGGCGCGTCGTTCGTAGACAAGGTGCGTTTCATCGTCATCCCCTACCTGCGGCCGCTGCTGGTCATCAACGCGGTCGGCGCGGTGATCTTCGGGTTCAAGTCGGTGGACGCCGTGCTCGCGATGACCGGCGGCGGGCCGAACCTCGCGACGCACGTCGCCGGGTACGAAATCTGGCAGCGCAGCTTCCTCTATCTCCAGTTCGGGCAGGGCACCGCGATGGCGTGGATCCTCGGCGTGCTGCTGCTCGCGTTCACGGCGTACCAGTTGAAGATCCTGAACAAGGTCGAGTTCCGGACCGCCAAGAATTAGCCCATGCCCATCCTTCACCAGATCGGACGACGCGCCTGGCAGGGGCGCCTGCTCCTCGCGGCCATGTACGCGCTGCTGTCGTTCGGCGCGGTGTGGATGGTGTACCCGTTCCTGCTGATGGTCAGCGGCTCGGTGAAGAGCGACCTCGACATCCGGCGCTTCGACGTCGTGCCCCGCTTCCTCCGCGACGACACGCTGCTGTTCCAGAAATTCGTCGAACAGCGCTACGGCGGGCAGCTCGACTGGTTCGCCGCGGCGACCGGCTATCGGAGCCGCGACGGGCAGCCGGCCTACGCCTTCGACCAGATTGACCCGCCGCCCGCGTCGGACGACGCGGCCCTGCGCGCGTGGAACGAGTTCCTCGACGCCGAGTGGCGCGGCTGGCCCGCGGCGTTCACGCAGGTCGGACACGCGTTCGGCTTCAAGACGATGCCCGAGCTGCTGTTCCGCTACATCGCGATGCTCCGCCGCGAGCACCCCGGCGTCGCCCGGCACCAGTTGCCGCCGCGCCTGCCGCTGGAGCGGTGGGCCGAGCGCAGCTACCAACCGCCCCGCGGCCCGTTCGCCGCCACCTATGCCCGGTTCCGCGCCGACCTGCCGCGCCGATATTTCGTGCCCACGCCGCTCAGCGGCGCCTTCGTCACCCAGCACCTCGTGCCGCGCTACGGGCGCGGCCCGGAGGCGGTGGCGCGGATCAACGCCGCGTGGGACGCCTCCTACGCCGCGCTGGAGGACATCCGCCTCCCCGCCCGCGCGCCCGCGCAGCCCGGGTTCCGCGACGACTGGTGGACCTACGTGCGCGATATGCTGTCCGGCCGATTCGTCCGGCTCGATCGGGACCTGCGCGGCGACTACCAGACCTTCCTGCGCGGGCGCTACGGCGACCTCGATGCGCTGCGCTCCGCGCACGGCCGCGACTACGCGGACTGGGCCGCCGCCGAACTGCCCGACGCCGGCGTGGAGGGCCCGCTGCTGGCGGAAGTCGAGGCCTTTCTCGAATCCCGGCCCGGACCCGACGGCGTTTCGCTCGACGGACCGGAGTTCCGATGGGGCGCGTGGCGCGCGGCACGCGGCGCGGCGGAAGCCGCGATGCCGGTCTTCGCCTACGACGCCCACCTGCTGCGCGCCAACCGCGGCGCAATCGTCCGCGAGTTCCTCACCCGCAATTACCGGATCGTGTGGGACTACCTCGCCGGCCACGGGCGCGCGCTGCGCAACACCGTGGTCTTCTGCCTCCTCGCCGTGTTAACCGCGCTGATCGTCAACCCGCTCGCCGCCTACGGCCTCTCCCGCTACCAGCCGCGATGGGGCTACACCGCCCTGTTCCTGCTGATGGCCACGATGGCCTTCCCCGCCGAGGTCACGCAGATCCCCGCGTTCCTGATGCTGCGCGAGCTGGGCTGGCTGAACACGTTCGCCGCGCTGATCATCCCCGGCGCCGCCAACGGCTACTCGATCTTCCTCCTCAAGGGCTTCTTCGACAGCCTGCCGAAGGAGCTCTACGAGTCCGCGGACATGGACGGCGCGAGCGAGCTGCGGATGTTCTTCACCATCACGCTGCCGCTCTCCACGCCGATCCTCGCGGTGATCGCGCTCGGCGCGTTCACGGCCGCCTACGGCGCGTTCATGTTCGCCCTGCTCGTCTGCCAGAAGGAATCCATGTGGACGCTTATGGTCTACATCTACCAGCTCCAGCAGCAGTTCGGCACGCCGGTGATCTTCGCGTCGCTGGTTATCGCCGCGCTGCCCACGCTCGTCGTCTTCGTGTTCTGCCAGAACATCATCCTGCGCGGCATTGTCGTGCCGGTGGAGAAATAGCCATGCCTGCCGATCCCTCGTCGTCTGGAACTTCCCGCGGGCGCCTGCTGGCCGCGGTCGCGGCGGTCGCCATCGCGGCGAGTCTGTGGAGCCTCCTGCGCGGTTCGCGCCCGCCCGAGCAGGGCGCAAACCGGGATCTCTACGCCGGAGTCGGAGGCCAGGCGGCCGAAAAGACCCTGTCGCTCGTGGAGCGCGGCGGGTCGGTCCTGGTCATCGAGCCCCGCTTGTTCGGCCACGCCGCGCCGGGCATGGCCGCGATGATCGGCGCGTACGAATCGGGCCTGAAGAAGGCCGGCCTGTCGGTCGCCGCGCGCGAAGTGGTCACGCTTCCGGGACCGGCGGACGATCGCCCGCCCGAACCGCCCTGGAATGTGGCCGCCATGCGGGAGAAGCACCCGGACGCGAACGCGATCGCGAGCTTCGCCGGACCGCCCGCCGCGCCGGTGGCGCGCGGCGAGCGCCCCCCGATGCTCGTGTTCTGCCCGGAACCGGTGGACGCCCGCGCCCTGCTGCGGCGCGGAGAGGCCGACATCGTCATCGCGCCCCACCCGGCGTACGGGGAAACGGCGGACCCGACCTCCGGCGTGTACGCGATCCACATGGTCGGCGACCCCCAGTGATTCGAGGACCCACGATGAATCCCCCGCACGACACCCCGCCCCACGCCTCCGCGCGCCGGCCGCCCCTGGACCCCGGTTTCGATCCGGTGTCGGTCCGGCTGCCGCGCCCCGCGCGCCATCCGGAGGAGAAGGTCGGCGTCGAGATCGCCCTCGCGCTCGAACGGGAGCCGGGCCGGTTCAACATCTGGCGCGACCGCGCGCCCGGCGATCCGGACGGGAACGCCCCGGAAACCGCGGCGTATCTCCAGCGCCTCGTGAAGCTGCTGCTGTGGATGCGCGGCGGCGCCACGCTGCACGTGGCCGCGCCGGATGCGCTGGTCAGGCGGATCGAGAGCTTCTTCGCGCCCGGCGGCCCGCTGGTGTTCGACGCCGGCCTCATGGCGCGTGCGTACGAACGCCCGTTCGCCGTCCGGGCCTGCGCGCCGGGCGCGCTGCCGGAGGGCGCCGACAGCGGGGAGCGCATCGGCGGGCACCTCGACGGCTGTCGCATCGGATTCGACCTCGGCGCCAGCGATTACAAGGTCGCCGCCGTGCGCGACGGCGAGCCCGTGTTCAGCGCGGAATACCGATGGAACCCGGTCACCGAACCCGATCCGGACTATCATTATGGCCACCTGAACGAGGGCCTGCGGAAGGCCGCCGCGCATCTGCCCCGCGTGGACGCCATCGGCGGCAGCTCCGCCGGCATCATCGTGCAGAACCGGATCATGGTCGCGTCGCTCTTCCGCGCCGTTCCCGCGGACCGGTTCGAGCGCGACGTCAAATCGCTCTTCGCGCGGCTCCAGCGGGAGTGGGGCGTTCCGCTCGCCGTCGCCAACGACGGCGACGTCACCGCGCTGGCGGGCGCGCTCTCGCTGGAACGCAACGGCATCCTCGGCATCGCGATGGGGTCCAGCGAGGCCGCCGGGTACGTGGACCGGCAGGGCCGCATCCTCGGCTGGCTCAACGAACTGGCGTTCGCCCCGGTGGATGCGCGGCCCGACGCGCCGAAGGACGAGTGGTCCGGCGCGCCCGGCGTCGGCGCGCAATATTTTTCCCAGCAGGCCGTCAACCGGCTCCTCCCCGCCGCCGGGATCGAACTGCCCGCCGCCATGGCCGTGCCCGAGCGGCTCGTGGAGGTGCAGCGGCTCGCCGCGGCGGGCGATCCCCGCGCCGAGCGGATCTTCGCGACCATCGGCTGCTACCTGGGCCATACGCTCCCGCTGTACCGCCGCTTCTACGATTTCGGCGACGTGCTCATCCTCGGGCGCGTCACGTCCGGGCGCGGCGGGGAGATCCTGATCGATGAGGCGCGCCGCGTGCTCGCCGATCTGTACGGCGGGGCGGAACCGCCGTTCCGCATCCAGGTGCCCGACGAAAAATCGCGCCGCGTCGGCCAGGCCGTCGCCGCCGCCAGCCTACCCGCGAGGTCCTGACCATGCCCCATCCCTACCATCGTTGGATCCGACAGGTGCTCAAAACCCAGGCGCGCGGCGCCGCGATGCCGCTCGGCGGTTTCCCGCCGCTGCGCAAGCCGAAGACGAAGAAGCGCGCGCCCAGGGTCTTCGTCTTCGCCCCGCACCCGGACGACGAGTGCATCGTCGGCGGACTCGCGCTGCGCCTGCTGCGCGAACGGCGCATGCCGGTCTTCAATGTCGCCGTCACGCTCGGCAGCCGGAAGGACCGCCAGGCGGGGCGCCTGCAGGAACTGCAACAGGCCTGCGCCTTCATCGGGTTCGACCTCCTCACCACCGGCCCCCGCGGCCTCGAGGGCGTGAACCTGAAGACCCGCGAGACGCGGCCCGACGCCTGGGCCGCCTCCGTCGCCGTCATCGCCGGCCTGTTGCGCGACCAGGAACCCGAAATCCTGCTCGTCCCGCACGACGCGGACTGGAACAGCACGCACATCGGCACGCATCACCTCGTGATGGATGCCCTGCGGACCCTGCCCGGGTACACGCCGATCGTCGTCGAAACGGAGTTCTGGGGCGCGATGGCGCAACCCAACCTGATGGTGGAGATCGGACCGCGCACCCTCGGCGATATGCTGGCGGCCCTCTCGTTCCACGTCGGCGAGGTCCAGCGCAACCCCTATCACCTGCGCCTGCCCGCCTGGATGCAGGACAACGTGCGGCGCGGCGGCGAGGTGGTCGGCGGCCAGGGCGGCGAGCCGCCGTCCTTCTCGTTCGCCACCCTCTACCGGATGTGCCGGTGGACCGGCGCCGGGCTGCAGCCCGCGTTCGAGGGCGGGCGCATCCTCGCCGCGGCGGACGACCTTTCCGCGCTCTTTGGAGACTGAACATGGAAGTGATCGTCCAGCCCGATGCCGACCGCGCCGCGCGACTGACCTCGCTGCTGATGGCGGACCAGATCCGGCGGAAACCGGACGCGGTGCTCGGCCTGGCCACGGGCCGGACGATGGAGCGGGTCTATGCCCAGCTCGCGCGCCTGCACCGTGAGGAGGGCCTCGATTTTTCCGCCTGCCGCACGTTCAACCTCGACGAGTATATCGGCATCCCGCCGGAGGACCCGCATTCGTACCGGCACTACATGAACGAGCACCTGTTCAGCCGGGTGAACATCCCGATGGCGCAGACGCACCTGCCCGACGGGGTGGCGGCCGACCTGAAGGCGGCGTGCCGGGATTACGAACGCCGCATCCGGGAATGCGGGGGGATTGATCTGCAGTTGCTCGGGATCGGGGTCTCGGGCCACATCGGGTTCAACGAGCCGCTGTCCGCGATCCGCTCGCGCACGCGCGACAAGGCGCTGACGCCGGCGACGCTGCGGCAGAACGCGCCGATGTTCGGCGGCGACATCAACCGGATGCCGCGCCGCGCGATCACGATGGGCGTCGGCACGATCCTCGAGGCGCGCCGGCTGGTGGTCCTGGTCACGGGCGCCGAGAAGGCGGACATCCTCGCGCGCGCGGTGGAGGGCCCGATCACCTCGATGATTTCCGCCTCCGCGATCCAGCTGCACGAGAGCTGTGTCGTCATCGCCGACGAGGCCGCGGCGAAGCGCCTGGAAGGCGCGGATTACTATCGCTGGATCTACGAAAACGAACCCGAGTGGGAAGCCCTCCGGGCGCAACTGGCGCGCGCCTGAAACGTTCCCGCGTTCACGCGAGCAGGCCGTCGCGGAGGAAGCGATGGCGGACCGATACCTCGACACGGGCTCCCGAGTCCGCCACGAACGTCACCCGGTCTTTCCCGA
The DNA here is from genome assembly GCA_964388845.1 of uncultured Verrucomicrobiota bacterium. Taxonomy (GTDB): domain Bacteria; phylum Verrucomicrobiota; class Kiritimatiellia; order CAIVKH01; family CAIVKH01; genus JAMLJG01. Next base: position 10,781 of record CAYMCD010000060.1, on the reverse strand, counting down.
AGAGGGCCGCGCGAACCCGGTCGAACGTACGGGGAACGCGCGCCACGCCCTGGATGTATCGTATCGTCGTGGGCCTTCCGGGATGCAGCTCGACGCTGGTCGGAATTCCGAGGGCGCGAATCGGATTGGGACGGACCGATGATCCGAGGCCTTCGCCCTGGTAGGCGCAGACCTCTTCGAGCCCGATGCAGCAATTCCGTCCGTTCCACGGCGAATGATGTCGGCCGCGGTTCTCCATCCACATCGTGGTGGCGGGCAACACAGACGGATCCTTGAGCGAAAACCAGAGATAGCCGGCTTCCGGGGCCGCGGCGCACGTCCACGCGGGCTGGCGTGATGCGGCCGCGTACACGCTCAGGATGTCCACGAAGCCCTCGCGCGCCGGGAACACCGAACAATCGGCGGTGGGTTCGTCCCGCCAGATCGTGGGGACCCGTTCTAGGCGGGAGAATCGCGCGCCGCCTGCGAGTGCGTAATATTCGCCCGCGGACACATGGGCCGACGCGCGGGGCGCCGTGTATCCGAAGCGGATCGGCGAGGTGCTGATGCGCAGGGCGCCGCGCGGGGGAGGGACAAGCGTCGCATGGTGCCCGAGCGGCATCCGGCCCCGGTAGCCCTCCAGCGTGTGCTGGGCATACACGACGCTTTCGCCATCGCGCAACGCCAGTCGTTTGGTGATCCGGCCCGGGCGCACGCGTGTGTCCATGGCGGCGGATAGTTCGATGACGGTTCCCTTCCGGCTCACCCGCGGACGGGTCCAGCGCGCGTAGGCGGGTTCCCCGTGCACCCGGTGGCGCTCGCCCCGCCATGGAGGATTGGCGCCAAAGGGACAGCAGAAGAAATCTCCGCGCAGCATCCGCAGCACCGGCTCGTCGGGCCGCCCGGGTTCCCCCTGCCAGGGGCTGATGTAGTAGGGCCGGATCGGGCGCGGCGAGTCCGGAAAGAAAACAACCGGCGCCATGTGCCCGCCCTCCCCCGTCAGGTGGAGCGTGACGGTGTCGGAGGAAATAATCGTCTCGTCGTTTCGCGGGGCGGATGGTCTCGTGGTGCGGCTCATGGTCGTTGTGTCCCTGCGGGCGAACGGCGCGCCCGCGATGAGGCCGAGCATAGGGCGGACGCCGGAGACGGGCAAGGATTACGACAGGATTACCGACAAGCGGGACCCTCCCCGATTTTGTTTGCCCCCACGGGCCTTGCGCCGGCGGGATCGTTTCACCCGCCGCCCCCCTTCGTTCGCGTTGTGCGAACGACGCGCGCTTTTCCCCGCTTGAATGCCGGGGATAGTCCTTTTGTGGCGGCCCGCCCGTTCAAACCGGCGGCGCGTTTCCGGCGCTTTCCGGGAAAGGCTCCGCCTGGCGTTGGCGTTTGACCGGGTGCGGCGGGGGGCTTATCTTACGGGTGAGCCATGTCCGTCGCCGCACCCAACAAACTCGCCGCGCTGCTGGAGAAATCCGGCCTTTTCCAGGCCGGTCAGATCGAGGATCTGCTGGCCCGCCAGCAGCAGGGCGGCAAGAGCGTCACGGAGCTCGCGGTCGAGCTCGGCTATGCGCGCGAGGACCAGTTCCTGAAGGCGTTGGCCACCGCCATGGGGTTGCCGTATGTGCGACCCGGCGAGTTGACCATAGACAAGGCGACGCTGGAGAAGCTGCCGACGAAGGCGGTCTTCCAATACAACGTGATGCCGGTCGCGATGGAAAACGGCACGCTGCGGGTCGCGACGAATGACCCCTTCGCGCCGGGCCTGATTGACACGCTCCGGCTCGCGTCCGGGTTCCGCGTCCGCCTCGCGCTCAGCACCGCGGCGGACATAGACAAGGCGGCCAAGAAACTCTACGGCGTCGGCGCGGAAACCCTCGACCGGATGATCGCGGACAACCGGATCGAGGTCGCCGTCGAGGAGGACCTCTCCAAGCAGGACCTGAGCGAGCTCGACCAGGAGGCGTCGGTCGTCAAGTTCGTCAACCAGATCATCTGGGAGGCCTACAAGGACCGCGCGACGGACATCCACCTCGAACCGCAGGAGATGGACCTGCGCATCCGCTACCGGGTGGACGGCGTGCTGCACCAGACCCCGGTGCCGCCGCAACTCAAGCGCTTCCAGGCTTCGATCATCTCCCGCATCAAGGTGATGGCCAACATGGACATCGCCGAGAAGCGGCTGCCGCAGGACGGGCGCATTTCCCTGCGCATCCACGGCGAGGAGATTGACGTCCGCGTGTCCACCATGCCGACGGTGTACGGCGAGAGCGTCAGCCTGCGCCTGCTCATGCGGTCGAGCGGCCTGCTCGGCATGGACAAGCTGGGCCTGGAGGACCGGGATTCCCAGGTCCTCCTCAAGCTGATCAACCGGCCGCACGGCATCCTGCTGGTGACCGGGCCCACCGGCTCCGGAAAATCCACCTCGCTCTACGCCTGGCTGCACACGATCAACTCGGTGGACCTGCGCATCCTGACGATCGAGGATCCGATCGAATATGAAATGGCCGGCGTGAACCAGATCCATGTCCGCCCCGAGATCGGCCTCACGTTCGCCGTGGGCCTGCGGCACATCCTCCGCCAGGACCCCGATGTGATCATGGTCGGCGAAATCCGCGACAAGGAGACGGCCGAAATCGCGATCCGCGCCGCGCTGACGGGGCATCTCGTGTTCAGCACGCTGCACACAAACGATTCCGCCGGCGCGGTCACGCGCCTCACCGACATGGGCATCGAGCCGTTCCTGATCGCCTCATCGGTCGAGGGGCTGGTCGCCCAGCGCCTCGTCCGCCGGCTCTGTCCGCACTGCAAGCGGCCCTGGACGCACGACGAAAAATTCCTGCTCAGCATCAACTTCCCGATGGACCGCCTGAAGGAGGGCGCCGTCATGGAAGCCGCCGGCTGCGAGGAATGCCGCGGCACCGGTTTCCGCGGGCGCACCGGCATCTACGAGATTCTCGCGGTCAGCGACGCCATCCGGCCGCTGATCGTGAACCGCGCCTCCTCCGCCGTGATCAAGCAGGAGTCCATCCGGCAAGGTATGCGCACGCTGCGCGAGGACGGCTGGACCAAGGTCCTCAAGGGCATCACGACGCTGGAGGAAGTGCTGCGCGTGTCCGAGGAAGACGAAGCCCTGTCGGAGACATGAGGACGGGACAAAGGCACAGCGCCAGGAAAATAGTCCCGCCGAACTCCGCAACCCGACACCCGCCCCACCCCGATGCCCCGCTTCACCTATACCGCCCGCTCAACGAGCGGCGAACGGACCTCCGGCGCGGTCGAGGCGGCCGACAAGCGCGCGGCCCTGCTCCAGATCGAGCGCCAGGGCCTCACCCCGATGTCCGTCAAGGAGGCGGCGGGCGCTCCGCCGGCCGACGCCGCGCGGACCGGGGGGAGGGAGGAGAAGAAGCGCCCGCGGCTCGTGCTCCGGCGCGACGGGCGCGCGCGGATGAACCTGCGCGAAACGCTGCTCCTCACGCGGGAGCTCAGCGACCTGCTCGCGTCCGGCATGACCCTCGGCAACGCGCTGCACACCCTCTCGCGGCGGCAGACCGGGCGGGGCCAGGACCGGATCATGGTCGGGCTGCGCGACGAGATCATCCGCGGCGCGAGCCTGTCCGATGCGCTCGCCCAGTGGCCGGAAACCTTCAGCAGCCTCTACGTCAACATGGTCCGCACCGGCGAGGCCAGCGGCAAACTGGCGGAGGCGCTCGAACGCGTCGGCCTCCATTATGAACGCGTGCAGGCGGCCCGCGAGAAGGTCCGCATGGCGCTGGTCTATCCGGGTTTCGTGCTCTCCGTCGGCCTGTTGACGATGATCTTCACCATGGTGTTCGTCGTGCCGCGGTTCTCGACCATTTTCCTGGAACTCGGCAGCACGCTGCCGCTGCCGACACGCATCCTCATCGGCATGAGCGAACTGCTGCTCAAGTGGGGCTGGCTGATCCTGCTCCTCCTCGGCGCGGCGGCGGTCCTGACTCGCCGCTACCTGCGCACCGACGAGGGCCGGCTGAAATGGCACGGGCTGCAGCTGCGCCTGCCGGTGTTCAAGCGGATCATCACCGCGAATGCCTACGCGCAATTCGCGCGCACGCTCGGCGCGCTGCTGCACAACGGCGTGCCCGTCCTGCAGGCGCTCGACATCGTCCAGAACAGCATGGGCAACCTGATCATCGCCGGGCAGATCCGGGAGGCGCGCGACCGCGTGACCGACGGGTCCACGATCTCCGGCCCGCTCGCCGCGGGCAAGGTGTTCCCGCCGCTGCTGACCGACATGCTCGCGGTCGGCGAACAGTCCGGCGACATGCCCGGCGCGCTCGGTCACATCGCACGCCGGTACGACGACGAGCTCGACCGCAATGTGAAGGTCTTCACGACCATCCTCGAACCGCTTATGATCGTCCTGATGGCCGTCCTCGTCGGCTTCGTCGCCGTCAGCATGCTGCTGGCGGTGTTCGACCTGACGAGCGGGTTGAATATTAAGTGATCCGTGTTCAGTAATCAGGGGTCAGGGGGCGGAGAAAATTTACAGAGGTTGGAAGTCGAGAAACGAAGTTTTTACAGACGTTGGAAAAGAATGGACCGTTGTTCGCCGAACACTGATTGCTGATAACCGAACACGCAAACAGGGAGACAAATGATGAAAATCAACAACGTACGCAAGGGCCTGAACGCCTTCCGGAGCGGTTTCACGCTCATCGAAGTGCTGCTGGTTGTCGTCATCATCGGCATCCTGGTCGGCGTGGCGGTGCCCCGGCTCGGGGGCCGCGTGCGCCAGTCCCAGACGGCGGCGGCCCGGGCGGGCATCGAGAACATCGGCACGGCGCTTCGCCTCTACGAGCTGGACATGGGCCAGTTCCCCGCCGCGCTCCAAGGCCTGGTGCAGAATCCGGGCGGCGGCGGAGGCGTCTGGCGCGGGCCGTACCTGGAGAAGGGGATGCCGAAAGACCCGTGGGGCAACGACTACATCTACGCCAACCCCGGGAACAACAACCAGGGCTCGTTCGACCTGAAATCCCTCGGCCCCGACGGCGTTGACAGCGGCGACGACATCACGAACTGGGGATCGGAAGGAAAGTGAAGAATGCAGAATGAAGAATGCGGGAAGGGAGGAAAGCGGTCGCCCGGCTTTCCGCATCCCGAATCCTGCTTCCTGCATTCCGGATTCACCCTCGTTGAGCTCCTGCTCGTTGTCGCCATCGCGCTGATCGCCGCGGGCATCGCGGTTCCGCTTTTTTCGCGGTCCTTCCAGGGCTCGCAGCTCCGCGCGGCGACACGGCAGGTCGTGATGACGGCCAAATACGCGCGCAGCATGGCCGTGTTGAAGCAGCGCTATATGGCGATCCTGTTCGACCGGGTCGGCGGTTCGATCGAGGTCGTCGCGCTGGCGGACCGCGCGGCGCTGGCGGCGCGCAGCCGGTTCCTGTCCGACCGCGCGGAGGACGCGGAGGGCGACGGGGAAAAGGCCGCGGCGCCGATCACCAGCGAATTGCGGAAGCCGCTCCCCGCGGATATCCGCATTGATTCGTTCCAATCGTCCGGCGGCGGGCAGGCGCTCGATGACATCCACTGGGTCAACTACTATCCCAACGGGATGAGCGACGGATTCGAGGTGCTGCTGGCCGACAAATCCGGCGGGCGCGCCCGCGTGACCCTGGACGGCTTGAGCGGGGATGCCAAGGTGGAATTCCAGTGATCGGTGAACGGTGTCCAGAGACCGGCGACCGGTATCCGGCGACCGGTGGCGCTTCGGCCGGTCGCCGGTCGCCGGTCACCGAACGCCGTTTTCGCCGCCGCCTCGGCCTCAGCCTGATTGAAGTCCTGATGGCGGTCGTGATCCTCGGGGCCGGCCTGGTCATGATCATCGCCGCCGCGTCGCGCTGCATCGCGGTGGTCCGCAAGGTGCGCAGCCTGGAGACGACGCGGGAATTGTTCGGCCGGGTCGAGCTGGAGAAGCCCATCTGGATCGAGGAGGACATCGAGGACGCCGCGGGCCAGGGTTCATTCACCGGCGACTACGGCTCCTACCGCTGGCGCCGCGAGGTGCAGGAGGTCGGCGAGGAAGACGACGGATTGTGGCTCGTTACGACGACGATTTCGTGGTCCGAGCGGGGAAAGGAAAATTCCGAAACCGTGGTGGCCTATGTGCACTGGCCGAAACAACAATGACCGGTATCCCGGGCGCGGGGGGGCCGCGCCGCGCCGGGCTTCGCGCGCCGGCTTCACGCTCGTCGAGCTGCTGGTGGCGCTGGCGGTGACCGCGCTGGCGTTCGCCATCGTCTGGCAGACGTTCGCCGCGGTGACCCGGGCCTGGCGGCGCGGCGGGCAGGTGGCCGACGAGATCCGGCACGGCGACTTCGTCATGGACCAGCTGGTCTCGGCCCTGCGATCCGCCGCATATTTTCCGCTGAAACCGGACCGCTACGGCCTGTGGCTGGAAAATCGCGGGGACCGCGACCAGCTGAGCTGGGTCACCTCCGGCACGGCGTTCATCCCGCCCGATTCGCCGCTGGCGATGGGCGTGCACCGCATCATGGTCGGCATCGAACCGAACCGGGACGGCGACGACGCGTTCACGGTGCGCGCCTTCGCGCACCTGTCGGAGGAAATGGACAAGGACGACGCGGACGCGTGGTCCATCTCGCCCCGCGTCAAGGGGCTCGACGTCCGCACCTGGAACGCCCAGGAGCAACGATGGGAGGACGAATGGGAGGACACCAACAAGATTCCCGGCCTCATCGAGGTCACGCTCTTCATGACGCCGATCGAGCGCTACGAGCCGCCGATCAAGATCGCGCGCCTCGTGCAGCTTCCGCTCGGTCCGCTCGTGACCAACACCGCGCCGGTGGCCACCGGCCAACCCGGCGCGCCGGCCGGTTCGACCAACGCCGCGGCGGGGGCGGGCGCCGGGCGCCGGCCCGAAGCGACGTCCGACCAGCCGCGGACAAGCATCATCAGCGGGCAATAGGAAATGAAAAGGGCGGAAGACGGAAAACGGAAACAGGGCTCGGTGCTGATCGTCGCGTTATGGACGCTGATGATCCTCGCGCTGCTCGTCACGTCCATGGCGTTCGACATGCGGATCGAGGCCGAGATCGCCTCGTATGTGCGCAAGCGCACCAAGGCGCAATACCTCGCGCAGTCCGGCGTCGAGTGGGCCAAGGTCCTGATGACCAAGCGGGTGGATACCGGCGAGACGGGCGAGCTGCGCGTGGGCCCGAAGGACGACGGACAGATGGTGCAGCTCGCGCATCGCTTCCAGCACCTGGGCCTGGGGTTCTCGAACCAGCGCAAGGAACTGGGCGAGGGGTTTTTCGAGCTCTCCATCCTGCCCGAACCGCGGCGATGGAACATCAACGTACTGGCCCTGCAGGCGGCGAATGACGAGGCGGCGCGGTGCATCCTCGATGAGCTGCTCGATCAGGCCGAGGTGCCGCCGGAGCTGTACGACGGGCTCGTTGACGCCCTGCTCGATTGGATTGACGAGGACGACCTGCACCGGTTCAACGGCGCGGAATCGGACGACGCATTCTACCAGGAGCGCGGCTACAAGGCGAAGAACGGGCCGCTCGAGACGGTGGACGAACTGCGCATGATCAAGGGCTGGACCGACGCGATCGTCTACGGCGGCCCGGCGCCGGACCCCGAGGACCCCCCGCTGCGCGGCCTCGCGCAGCGGCTGACGGTGTGGGGCGACGGGAAAATTGACGTCAACGACGCCGGCGACGACGAGCTGCTGGCGATCTGCGACATGGACGAGCTCGTGCTGGAGGAGATCCAGCGCCTGCGGCCCGGCCTCGACGGGGAGACGGGCACGCTCGACGACGGGATCAAGGAGATCAACGCGATCGGGGGCATGACGCCGCAGATCGCGCGCTGGCTGACGGTCCGCGACACGAAGTTCGTCCGGCTTGTCTCGATCGGCGAGGTGCAGGGCGTCCGGAGCGGCATCTGGGCCGTATTGCAGGTCAACGACACAACAATCACGCCGGTTTTCTGGCGCGAGGAGCCGATGGAATAGGCCGCGCCGCGCAACTCCCCTCTTTTATTTCCCGCCGAAAACGGCATCATGCCCGCAGCTTCATGGCCGACGACCTCATAACCGCGCTCGTGCTGCACCCGACCCGCGTCGAGTGGACGACCCTGCGCCGCCGCAAGGCCGCGGTGGAGGTGGTCGAGCATCGCGAGAAGGATCTGCCCGGCGACCCGGCGGCGGCCGCGGCGGCGCTCAAGCAGGCCGCCGCGGGGATCAAGGGCCGCCTGGCCGCCGCGCTGCCCATCGAGCGCGTCCTGCTGCGCGTGGTGCGCCTGCCGACGGTCGAGTTGGCGGAAATCCGCGAGATGTCCGAATTGCAGGTGGATAAATTCTCCCCCTTCCCGGTCGAGCAGATGGAGGTCGGCCGGGAGCTGCTGGCGCAGCGGGACGGCGCGAGCCGGGTCCTGATTGCCGCGACCCTCAAGGAGCACGTGGCGCGGGTGGGCGACACGCTGCGCGCGGCGGGCCTGTCGGCGCGCGAGGTGGACATCTCGGTGCTGGGCTGGCTCCGCTTGTTCAAGCAGGAAAACCGCATCCCCGCCGCGGGCCGGCAGATGCTGATGGTCGTGGAGGAGCGCGGGACCGAGTTGCTCGTGCTGCAGGACGGCGCACCCTCGATGATCCGTTCCCTCGGCGGCGTGGGCGCGGCGAACGCCGCGGCCGCGGCCGAGGAGATCGCCGAGGAAATCAACTATACGCTGACGACGCTGGAATCCGATTGGGGGCTTCAGGCGCCGGGCGCCCTCCAGGTGTGGCACCGCAAGGACCTGCCGCCGTCCTTTCTGGACGCGCTCAAGGAGCGCTGCGAAGCCGCGGTGGAGGCGCACCCGCTGGATGCGCTGCCGCCGCTGAGCGAGGGCCTGGCCCGCCGGGCGCTCGAACGAGGGCCCCAGACGCTCGACCTGGCCCCCGCCGAGTGGAAGGCGTCCATGGCTTCGCGCCGGCTGCACCGGAACCTGGTGGTCGCGGGCGCGGTGTTTTTCGGCATCTGGCTGCTGGCCGTCGGGGCCCTCGCGGCCGCGTCGCAGCTCCAGCAGCGCAGGCTCGCCGCCGCGCGGAACGCCCTGCAGGCCCTGCGCGAGCCGGCGCGGGCGGTCGAACAGATCAAGGACCAGGTCCGCGCCCTCGAGCGCTATCTCGACCCGACGTTCTCCGCGCTGGAATGCCTGCGCGAGATCAGCGAACGGATTCCCCCGGGGGTGGACATCACCGCCCTGACCTACAAGAAATACGGGCAGGTCGCGCTGCGCGGCGAGGCGGACAGCGGCGACCCGATCTACGATTTCTTCCAGGCGCTCGAAAGGACCGAACTGTTCCCCGAGGTCAAGCCGGAGGGCGTGACGCAGCGGCGCGGCAGCCGGGCCGGGTCCGAGTTCAATCTGACGATCACCCTGCCGGCGGAGGCGAAATGAAGCTGGCGCCGCGCGAATTGATCCTGGCGGCGGCGACCGGCGCGGTGGTCCTCGCCGGCGGCGCCTGGTACTTCGGCGCGCCCGCGCTCGACGCGATCTTCGCCGCCCGCGCGGAAATCCGGAAAACGGCGGACGAGCAGACCCTGGCCCGCCGCCTCATCGAGCAGCGCCCGGAATGGGAGACCCGCTACAACGAGTTGCGCGCGCGCATTCCCCAATACGGCCCGGCCGATCCGGTCACGGCCGAAATGCTGCGCACGGTGAAGCGGATCGCCGACGAACACGGGATTTCGATTTCCCGCATCCAGCCGGACAAGGAGAAGGTGACCGGTGACCTTTACGAGGTCGCGATTGACTGCGGTTGGGAGGCGGACCTCGATCCGTTGGTCCGTTTTCTCTATGCGGTGCAATCGCACCCTGCTATTTTGGACGTCCGTCAACTTTCTGTGGCGCCCGGCCAGGGCGCGGCCGGCCGGCTGAAGGGCAGCTTCCTCGTGTTTTTTGCCTTCAGCCGGAGCGGGGCCGCGAAGGCGCCCGGCGGTTAGACCATGACCAGAGCACTCCAGAATCGTCCGGCGCGCGCGATCTACAAACTCATGGTCGGCTTGATCTCGGCCGGGTTCCTGCAGCCCGCCATCCGCCCGACCGTGTTGTGGGCGCAGGATCCGCCCGCGCCGCCGCCCGCGCCGCAGGGCGCCGCGGCCGGCGAAAAACTCATCCTCCTGAATTTCCGCGATTCGCCGCTGGACCAGGTCCTCGAATTTGTCGCGGACCTGCTCGGCCGGACGCTGATCAAATCGCCCGGCGTCAATGCGACCGTCACGCTGAAGAGCCAGACCCGCCTCACCGTCAAGGAGGCCATGCAGGCGATCGAATCGGTCCTGGCGATGAACAACGTCACCCTGGTGCCGATGGGCGAGAAGTTCGTCAAGGTCGTGCAGACCGCCGCCGCGCGGCAGGAGGGCATGACGCTGTCGCTCGCGCTGCCGGACGGCAAGTTCGCGGAGTCCGACCAGCTGGTCAGCCAGGTGATCGCGCTCAAATACACCGAGATCGCCGAGATCACCCCGATCATCCAGAGCCTGCTCCACGGCTACGGCAAGGTCCAGCCGCTCGACCGGGCCAACAGCCTGCTCATCACCGACACCGGCAACAACATCAACCGCATCCTCGAGGTGCTGGACCTGATTGACCAGCCGGCCGAATCGAAGGTCGAGACCCGCATCTACGAAATCCGCTACGCCAAGGCGTCGGAAATCGCGGGGCGGCTGAACGAGCTGATCGCCGAATCGCAGGCCAAGGAGGAAAAACCCCGCGTGGACACCTCGCAGGCGACGCCGGTTCCCGCGGCCATCGCC
>CAYMCD010000059.1:0-19954 GCA_964388845.1 uncultured Verrucomicrobiota bacterium | reverse complement strand
CCACTCTGACAGAGGTGCGATTATATTAACAGATAATTCTGACTCAGTAGACTAGAGGCTATCCCATAACCCATTTTCGCGCTGGTGCGAGCGTCGCGCCCGCCGGGTCAGGCGCGCCGCCGACGGCGATGCCCCAGCGCATGGTCGAGGAGGCGCAACACCGCCCGGCCGGAATTCAGGCCGCGAGGGCGCGTGCGCGCCCCGGGCGGGGAGACAAAACTGTTGAGAACCACTCTCATTAAGCCCGAATGATGAATGAGCGAATGGGGCGCGGCTCATTCCTCCGTCAATTTGGCCGCGCTGTCGTCGAGTCCGCCGGGTCGGTTGCGGGCGAGCCATTGGGCGCGGTAGGCGGCGAGCAGCGGCGCGCGATTAAAGGACTCGTCGAGTCCGCGGGCGAGGCCGCATTCGATGACCTGCGCGGCGGCTTCGAATTCCCGCGCAAGCTGCGCCGCGTCGTCGCGCGCGCTGCGCGCCCGTCCCAGCGGCGCCATCACGGCGCGCAGCCGTTCGCGCGCGGCGCGCAGGTTTTCCTCCGGGATTGCCGCCCGCAGATTCTCGATATCGTGCAGGGAAACCAGGTGGAACGGCGCGGAGGCGTTGTGGAGGGTGTGTCCGGTCTCCCGATAGACAAGGCCGAGGTCATGCGCCAGCCGGCCGAGCACGCCCGCCTCATCGCGGTATACGTGCAGATCGAGCTGGGCGGGCAGGTCGGCGCCGCGGTTGGTTTCGATGCACCAGGCCCGCGCCGCGCCGGCGGCCAGCGGCAGCAGGTCCACTGCGTAGGGCTGCCAGTGCCCGTGGTCGCCCCATGACGTGATGAGATACCCGCGCGCGCCGTGGGCCAGCCCGTTCTCGGCGGCGCTGTCGAGGTTCGCGAGCGCGTTGTCGGTCCGGCCGATCACGCTGTTCCACGTCGAGGTGCCGGGGCAGACGTAGAAGGGCAGGCCCGACTCCGCGAATTGCGCGCATTGCGAGGCGAACGGATGGTCCGCCTCGTAGCCCCACACCAGCGGGACGACGTCGCGCGGCAGTTCGGCGATCAGCTCGGGGTGGTTGAGGATGATGTCGCCCCAGAAATGCATCGTATGGCCGTTCCGCGACGCGGCGCGATGAATCTTCAGGAGGAAGTCGAGATAGACGCGCCCCTTGCCGAGCGCCTCGCACGCTTCGCGCGAGCGGCCCTGGCCGAGGTCGAACGTCTCGTCGCAACCGACGTTGACCTTGCGGCTGCGGAAATTCGGCAGCAGCTCCGCCAGCAGTTCCTCGACGAGCACCAGGCTGCGCGGGTCGAGCGGGTTCAGGCTGAACGGACCTTCGCGCCGTTCGCCCCACGGGGTCATGAAGCCGTCCGGCGCCTCGGCGAAGGCCGTGTAGGGTTCGTGCTTCAGCCAGCGGTGCAGGTGGCCGAAGCAGTTCTGGTTGGGGACGAGTTCGATGTGGCGTTCGGCGCAGAAAGAGTCGAGTTGGCGCACCTCCACCGCCGTCATCGGGCTCGCGTGGTCCCAGACGGCGCGGTGGTTGCGGTAGGCGAAGGTATGTTCGGTGTAGAGCTCGAGGTGGTTGATTTTCCAGTCGGCGAGTTCGTCCACGAGGCGGAACAAGGTTTCCATCGTCGGCACCTTGTCGCGGCTTATGTCGAGCATCACCCCGCGCGTGGGGAAGTCGGGCGCGTCCTCGATGCGCAGCGCGGGAAGGGTCTCGCGGTGCCGGCGCAGGAGCTGCAGCAGCGTGCGGCCGGCGTAGAAGAGGCCCTCCGGATCGGCGCCGGTCAGCTCGATCTGGCGCGGCGTCACGTGGAGCGAGTAGCCCTGGGCGGGCAGGGCCGGATCGAGCTGGAGCACAATATCGGCGGCCCGCGCCGTGTCGCCCGGTTCCTCGCTGCGGACTTCCGTCCTCAACGCGCGCCGGATATCGTTCCGGAGTTGGGCCGCCAGGGGCGCGCTGCGCCGGGTGGCGTCGTGGATCGCGAAGCGGCGCCCGCGCAGCGAGTGGTCGCCCTGCTCGAGCGCGAGGCGGCGCGGGTGGGGAAGGAGCACGGGGGCCATCCGGTTCATGCGGGGCATCAGAAGCCAGAAGCCCCCGCCAATCAATCCTTCTTCTCGCCGGGAAACTCCCCGTGTGGTGGTCGAAGCGCGGGGGCATTTGAAATTGGCAACCCGGCGGTTCGTTTGGCACACTGGCGCCCTCGTATGAGTGGGAACTTTCCAGCGGTCCGGGCCGCGCTCTGCGCGGTGATCCTCGGGATTGCCGCCGGCTGCGCGCGCGGGCCCGGCTCGGGAAAGGAGCCCCGGACGGCGCTGGCGGACGGCTGGCAGAATTTCAGGCTGGCGGAATACGACCCCGCCGCGAACGATTTCAATGCCGCGCTGGCGCTGGCGAAGACGGGGTCGGAGGAATACCTGCGCGCGCTGTTCGGTTTGGCGAACGTATGGAACCTGCGCCGTCCGGGGGAGGATGTGGCCCGGGCCCGCGAACTCTATCACCAGATCATGCGGGAGGCGCCGGGCCACGACCTGGCCGCGTGGAGCGAACTCGCGCTGGCCCGGCTGCTGCACGTGGTGCCGGTCGGGCAGGATCCCGACTACGCGAAGGTGCGCGCCGCCTACCGCGCGTTGATCGAAAAATATCCCGGCCACCTCGCCGGCAAGGAGGCGGTGATCTACCTCAATGCGACGCTGGTCGCGACGCTGGATCCCGAGGTGACGCGCGAGGCGGTGTCGAACCTCACGGCCTTCATCGCCTCCGGAACGGAGGAGTTCCTCCAGCCCGCCTGGTCCCTGCTCGCCGTCGGCTACACCACGCTCGGCCAGCCGGCCCGGCGGCTGGAAGCCGAGATCAAGTCCTTCGAACACATCGAGATTGACCCCGCCAACCCGTTCAACGAGTTCGCGTGGGCGTATTGGAACATCGCCACCCTCGCGGAGTTCGAGGTCGGCGATTTCGCGCTCGCGCGTGGATACTACCGGCGGCTGATCGAGGAGTATCCCGCGGACATCCGCGTCTATCCGTCGCAGGAGGCGCTGGCCCGCATGGACCGCGTCGAGACCGCGCTGCGCGCGGGCCGGGAGCCGGGGCCATGATCGCGCGCGCGCTGAAGTTTGTCCGCGACTATTTTGCGCTGATCGTCGTCGGCGCGACCTTTGCCTGGTCCGCCGTTGCGATCGCCGCCTACCGCGCGCGCGGCGCGCCGCCCGGCGCGATCGTCATCCGGCTCGGGCACTGGCAGCTTGAGGCGAGCGTGCGAGACGCGATCAACCAGATGGCGGAGGCGTACCGGCGCGAGGTCAACCCGAACGTCTACCTCGTGCAGGACGCCATCCCCGAGGGCACGTACGGCCAGTGGGTGAGCACGCAGTTGATGGGCGGGACCGCGCCGGACCTCCTGCAGGTCGGCGCGATGCTGCCGCCCAACATCTGGTTTTCCTACTTCCAGCGCTATTTCGTCCCGCTCGGAAAGTATGTCGAGCGCGAGAACCCGCATAACGCCGGCACGGATTTCGCGGGGCAGCCGCTGCGCAGGACCTACAAGGACGGGATGAAGACGTCCTACGTTGACGAGATGCAGGAATACATGAGCATCCCGCTCTCGCAATTCGGCACGCGCGTGTTCTACAACCGCGACCTGTTGCGCAAGCTGACCGGGCTCGAGCAGCCGCCGGACGAGTACCGCGCCTTCCTCGATGTGTGCGAGCGCATCCGCGGGCAGCGCGACCCGCGGGGCGCGTTTTACATACCCATCGCCGGCTCCATGTACCATTTCGGCATGATGGGCAGCCTGATGTGGGATCCGCTGACCTACCGCGCGGTGGAAAAGGCCGACTTCAACCGCGACGGCGTGGTCGGCAACAACGAGCAGTTTGTCGCCTTTCGCACCGGCCGGCTCGATTTCGATTTCCTGCCGTACCGGGCGCGCTTCAAGATGATCGAGGAACTGACCCGGCACTTCCAGTCGGGCTACACGGGCCTGACGCGCGATGAGGCGGTCTTCCTCTTCGCCCAGCAGAAGGCGGTCTTCATGTCCACCGGCACATGGGACGCGCGATCCCTGCAGGAGCAGGCGAAGGGCCAGTTCGAGGTCGGCGTGATGCGATATCCCTATCCGGCGCCGGACGATCCCTTTTATGGCCCGGTCGCGCCCGCGCGGCCCCGCGAGCAGGTCGGATCGGGATTCCAGTTCGGCATCACCCGCACGAGCAAACACCCGGAGGTCGCGCTCGACTTCCTGCTGTTTCTCGCGTCCAAGGCCCGGAACCAGCACCTTAACGCCATCATCGGCTGGATCCCGGCGATCCGGGGGACCGAAACCGATCCGCTGCTGCGCGCGTTCGAGCCGAACATTGTCGGCGCCTATCCCGCGATGAATTTCACGCTTGGCGGCGAAACGGTCGTGAAGTGGAACCAGCTGCACGCGCTGTTCCAGGTCGGCCAGCTCACGTTCGACCGGTTCGCGGCGGAGTTCGGCCCGTTCTACCTCGACCGGGGGCTGCTGGATTACAAGGAACAAAGCCGCGACTGGCGGCGCGGGATGCAGCGCAACGAGACCTTCCTTGCCGGGATCCGCGCCCGCGCCCTGTACAGCGAAGGCGCGGAATCGCACACGGAATGGATCCGCTACCGCGCCCTCACGGCGAGCCGGCAGGTCTGGGCCGAGATTGATCGCGCCCGCCAGTTGGACCTGATGGAAAGGGGCGTTGCGAAAGACGCCGTCGGGCCCTACGAATACAAGCCCGAGGTGCTTGCGGCAGCGCGGAACCGGATTTTGAAGAAGTAAATGAGAGCCTATCTAAAACGCTCCCGACCCCCGGCGGGCTTGTCCCGCCGGATCCGAAGTCCGGTTCGCCGCCGCGCCGCGGAGAACCTCTCCCCCCGCCCATGAAAAAGATCATCCTCACCTCGCTCGCCGCGCAGCCTATCGGGCCCTACAGCCAGGCCGTCGTCGTCGGTTCGCTCGTCTACACCTCCGGCCAGATTCCGATCGACCCGGCGACGGGCCAGTTGGAGACGGGCGACGTCAAGGCGCAGACCGAGGTTGTGCTGCGCAACCTGAAGGCGATTCTTGAAGCCGCCGGTTCCGGCCTGGACCGCGTGGTCAAGACCACGGTCTTTCTGCAGGACATGAACGATTTTGCCGCGATGAACGAGGTGTACGGGATCCACTTCGCGGACAAGACCAGGGCCCCGGCCCGGAGCACCATCCAGGTCGCCCGCCTTCCGAAGGATGCGAAGGTGGAAATCGAGGCGGTGGCCAGCCTGTGAAAAAATCCGAAATCCGAAATCCGAAATCCGAAAACGCGGCATGACTCCGAAAAAAATACGGTGGGACCAGGTCCGGCATCACTGGGAGATCTATCTCTTCATCATACCCACGCTGATCCTGATCGCGCTGTTCCAGTACTACCCCGCGGCCAGCGGTATCTTCCACAGTTTCTTCCGCTGGAACGGGTCCGACATCGCGGAGCCGGTCGGATTCCTGAACTACATGGACCTCGTCAAGAACCCGGAGTTTTGGAACTCGTTCCGGCTCGCCTTCATCCTCGGCGGCTGGAATGTGGTCAAGATGATCCCCGCGCTGTTTGTCGCGGTCTGCATCCACCGGTGCCGAAGCGAGCGCATGAACTTCTTCTACCGCACGCTGTTTGTCGTGCCGATGGTGATCCCCGGCCTGATCGTTGTGCTGATCTGGCGCTCCTTCTTCTTCGAGGCCACCTCGGGCTACCTCAACAAGTTCCTGCTCCACAGCGGATTGTTCGCGTTCCTCGCCCATCTGGACCAGGCCCTCGGATGGGGCGGCGTCTTTGTCGAGGGCCAGATGCCCGCGTGGCTCGGCGACCCGCGCCTCATCGTCACGGCCTGCATTGTCTGGGGCTTCCCGTGGGTCGGGTCCTTCGCCGTCCTCACGCACCTCGCGAAGCTGCAGGGCATCAGCAAGGACGTGTATGAGGCGGGCGAGATTGACGGCGTCAACTGGTTCAGCAAGTTCACGAAGATCGAGCTGCCGCTCATCATGGGCTCAATTTACCTGCTGCTCGTATTCGTCATCATAGACACGATCAAGGATGCCGGCATGATCCTCGCGCTGGCCGGGTTGGAGGGCGGTCCCGGCGGCAAGGCCACCGTGCCCGCGCTCTTCATGCTGCGCAAGGCCTTCCTCACGCAGGAAATGGGCGCCGCCTGCGCCATCGGCATCGTGCTGACGTTCGTCGTGTTGAGCCTGCAGAAGATGAGCAGCCTCCTGGTCGGCTGGACCTCGTTGTCCGCGCTTCAGAAGGCCCTCGTGCGCGCGGCCGCGGTCGCGGTCGGGCTGGGCATCATCGGCTGGTCCCGGCTGCAGGGCACGACGCAGCTGGTCGGGCTCGGTGTCCTCCTGACGGTCGTCGCGATCCCGTTCCCGCAAATCGCCGCGGCCCTCGGGCGCCTGCGGCCCGAACGCGGGCGCGACAAGAACTGGGTGCGGCCCGAGGACCGCGCCTTCGCGCTGGAGGCGAACCCGCTTTATCGCGGGGGCCGATCGCTCGGCGAGCTGTCGCTTCGCGCCCTCAAGCACGCCTTCATCTGGTTCGTCCTGGTTTTCGCGTTCCTGCCGCTGTATCTGATGATCATCGTCAGCGTGAAGGACAACCAGCAGTTCTATCTCGAGCCGGCGACGCTCACGCAGCCGATGCACTGGGAGAACTGGCGCGCCGCGTGGGAAGCCGTCACGCCGACGGTGGCGAACAGCCTGTTCATCTCCACCAGCTCGACCCTGCTGACCCTGTGCTTCGCGCTGTGCGGCGCCTATTTCTTCGCCCGCCTGCGCATGCCGGTGTCGGGCGCGCTCTGGAACGGGATCCTGTTGCTGATGATGATGCCCGCGATCGCGAATCTTGTCCCGCTGTTCATCCTGTTGCGCGACATGAACCTGCTGAATACGCTCTCCGCGCTCATCATCGTCGGCGCGTCCGGCGGCCAGATCTTTGGCATCTTCATGCTCCGCAATTTCATCGCGGATATCCCGCAGGATCTGTTCGAGGCCGCGGAGATTGACGGCGCGACGCACTTCCAGCAGGTGCGCCACGTCGTGCTGCCCCTGTCGGGGCCGATCCTCGGCACCATCGGGGTGATGCACTTCATCGGCGCGTGGAACGACTTTGTGCTGCCGCTGATCGTGATGCGCGACCACGCGCGCCTGCCCGTGATGGTGCAGTTGCTGCGCATGGCCGGCGAGTACATCAAGCTCTGGGGCCCGCTGATGGCCGGCTATGCCATCGCCTCCATCCCCATCATCATCCTCTTCATTTTCGCCCAGCGCCTCTTCATCAAAGGCATGACCGAAGGCGCGGTGAAGGGGTAGGGCGGCGCCCCGTTGCGGCCCGCTATTTTTTCAGCGCCGCGAGTTTCGCGAGGTCGAGGGCGTCCGGGGCGGAGCGCAGATCCTTCTCCGTGCAGCTGCTCCCGTTCACTTCAACCAGGAATCGGCCGGCGACGAGGATTTGGATCTCGCCCGAATTGTGCTGCGAATCGAACTTTTCCATGGCCTTGTGGCCGCCGATGGTCGTGGTGCGTTCGTAGCCGGTGTCGGACTCCCGGTCCACCTCGCTCATGGACCAGCCGGCGGCCATCATGCCGGCCATGCCCGTGCCGCCGTAGTCCACCAGTTTGATGGTGATCGTCGCGTCGCCCGCCTTGTATTCGCCCTCCGCCTGCGCGATCGTCATGCCCATCGCCGCGTTCTTCTCGCCGCCGGCCCGGGTCCGCTTGAACGAGCCGAACGACTCCGGGAGAAGGGCCTTCATTTCGCGGAAATCCACCACCGCCCCCGCCTGCTGGTTCGTCGCCCCCATCATCGCGCCGAGCGCCCCGAGAAAACCCTGCATATCCTGAGCGCGTGCCGGCGCGCCCGCCAACACCGCCACGCCGAAAGCCAGTCCCATCAGTATTTTCATCGGACATCTCCCGTTTGCCAAAACGCTCATCGCGAGGTAAACTACGCACAGAGATTCGGGAGTTCAACGCGGAATGTCAATTCACGCGGAGTCAGGTCGGGCCGATTTTCCGGAGCGGGACGAGCGCCGCTCGATTCCAATGAACGCCTGCCCCCCGGGCCTGTCCAAATCCGGCATGGAAGCCGGGCGTCAACCGATTGACGAGCTGATGAATCGGCGCGGGTGGACCAACCACGATTTGGTCAACGCGATGGCCGGGACGGGCCTCACGCACAAGCAGGTGGCCAAGGCGCGGCGCGGGCGCATGTTGACCCTGCGCATGCAGGAAAAGATTCTCCGCGCAATCAATCAACTGGCCGCCGCCGGTATTCCGGTGCGGCGGGAGGAGTGCTTTAATTACGGGGGAAAGCAGGCAAAGCAACCGAAAGGAAACAGGCATGAACATGGACATCCTGGTGCATGCGGAGGGGTTTCGTCTGACCAATGACCTGAAGGGAAAGGTCATCGAAAAGGTCGCGCGTCTTGAAAACTACGCCCCGCGCGCGTTGCGCGCGCGGGTCACGCTCCGCCGCGCGAGCGCGCATCCCTCGCCCCGACAGTTCGAGGCGGCCGTGCGCATCGAGGTGCCCGGCAACGATGTAAGTGCCGTGCAGAAGGCGTCGCAACCGCTGGAGGCGACGGATTTGCTCGTGGAGAAGGTCGAACACCAGCTGATGCGAAAGAAGACCGCGAAGATTGCCCGCCGCGAGCGGCTGCCCGAATGGCGTCTGGCCGCAGCCGTGTAGAACAAAGGTGTCAGACCTAGACACTAGACAATAAGCGATTGTACGGCCGTTGAACGGCGTCATATTGCGCGCGCAACTCCGCATCGGCCGAGAGTGCGGACGCCAACCGGATCCGCTGTTTGCCGATGGCATGCTCGCTCACGCCCAGATGTTCGCCCAGTGTGCGCTGCGAGACGTCGCCGGTACGGCACACCAGCTCGATCGCCATACCCCGCTTCATCCCCATCCTCAGGCCTCGTGTCTTCAGTTCCTTCATCGTCACACCAAGAACCTCGCAGGCCAAGCGAAGCAAGTCGTTCACATCGCGCCGTCGTTCAGATGGGGCGGCCAGGTCGGTCCGCGTGAGGTGGCCGTTGGACGCCCTCTTCATTTCGTCTTCGACGTCTTCGACAAACGCGTCATCGCCAATCGCGTATAGGCTGCGCCGGTAAACGGACGCCAAAGCATCATCCACCTCGCATAGGCTGCCCTGCACATATGCCTCGTAGGCCCGGCGACACGACGCTAGTCCCGGCCGGTTCATCAGGCAAAGCCAGTTGTACGTTATGTCCCCCTCGGCCTGAGCCGCCCGCAGGCATCCGCGCAGGCTGCTCCACGGGTACCGCTGTAGATGCCTCCACCTCTCCGCCGCGCTCTTCTCCACCGTCCCCTTTACGCAGACCGGATTGAGGTGGATGTAGCGCGTCAGCCGCAGCAGGTATGCGTCGTCGCCCACCAGTTTCGCTCCATACCGGCCTTGGAAGCAGTGCCCCGGACGCTGGTGTTTGTGCCGAAAGTATAGGGCATACGAAGTGTTGAGCCGCCGCATGAAAGCGGGCAGGTTCGCGCGCGGTGTTTCCACCAGCAGGTGATAGTGATTCGGCATCAGCACCCACGCATACAGGCAGACCCCCTCGCAGGTCAGCGCGTGGCCAAGCTGCTCGCGAAATCGGCTCCAATCTTCCGGCGCGAGAAAGATCGGCTTGCGTCCATTCCCCCGGCAGGTGATGTGGTACTTCGCCCCCGCAACATTCTTCCGCCATGGTCTCGGCATGCGACCACTCATCGCACCGCATGCCCCGCAATGCAAGACTAATTGTCTAGTGTCTAGGTCTGACCCGGAGAGCCGGAGAGCCCGGAGAGTCCGGAGAGTCTCGGAAGGCCTCAGGCGAAGGGGGCGACGATTTCCATTTCCGGGAACTGCAATTTGACGGCGGTCTCGTCCGCGGACTGGAAGAGCAGCTTGATGTTGGGCCCGGCGTCCATGGTGAAGTAGAGCGCAAGGCCCGTTTCGCGAAGCCCCCAAATTTGGTGCATGGCGGCAACCGATTCGGGACGCCAGAACAGGACCGGCGGCCATGCGGCGAGGCCCGTCGCGTGCATCGCTAGCGCGTTCGATTCCGCGGTGCGGCCAAGCAGGTCGAAATCGCGCGCCGCGATCGCCTCCTTGATGAGCACGAGGTCGTGCGCCACCTTTACCGGCCAGGATTCGTAAAGCGACGAGGTCGTCCGGGTGCGCTTCATCGCGACGCGCGAGCTGACGGATTTCTCCTCCCTGGAGATCGTGAGGACGCCCAGACGGAGCTCGGGCCAGACGCCGGGCAGGGGCTCCGCGTAGCAGTCCATGCCGTCCTCGTCGGCCCCGGCGTTCCACTCGGCAAACCCCTTGAAGATCGAGCGGCAGGCGCTGCCGCTGCCGAGCCGGGCGAGAATGGACAGGTTTTTCGGCGCGAGTTTCCAGCCGAACATCTCGTTGAGCGCCAGCGCCAGCGCGGCAAAACCTGACGCGGATGACGCCATCCCGGCGGCGGTGGGCACGGTGTTCCGGGTCTCGACGCGAAAGAACACCGTCGGCGAGGGGCGGTACAGGTCCAGATAGGCCGCCAGCGCCTTGCCGAATTTCGAGCGCGCGGGCACCGGCTGGCCGTTGAGCAAAAACTCGTCCGCTGGCGCGGCGGATAACTGGAGGCCGGTCGTCGTCCCCATCGCGCCGAGGGAAACCGACAGGCTCGACGTGATCGGGAGGTTCAGTTCCTCGTTCCGTTTGCCCCAGTATTTGCAGAGCGCAATGTTGGCCGGCGCGAACGCGGACGCGAAAAACGCGGCCGGCAGCTTGCCCAGTCGCTTGCCCAGGATCAGGCGGACCACATCAATTTTCTTCAACGATCGCATGGCCGGCCTTTATCCCAAATCGGCCCCACCCGGATCAAGCGCGCATCGCGCCGCGCGCAGCGCACACAATTCCCGCGCGCGCCGACCGGATCGCTTGTGGTGTCCTCCGCGATCGGCAATTGTCCTAACCCGCGCTCCATCAGGTTTTCCCCGATTTTGCGTTGACCGCCGGTTGCGCGCCGACCATACTAACCGTTGAATGATGACAGGCGTTGGAACGGGCGGTTGTGTCCCCGCGCCGGCTCGGGTCCGGGTTGTGCCGGGCCACCGGCGTGGCGGCCATGTTCTTCCCCCGGGGCGTTCGCGTGGCTGATCTGCTTCAATCCGACCTGGCGCCTTCGGATCTGGCGCGCGTGCGGGCGAGCCCGTTGTTCAATGAGGATCTCGCGCCCATCGGTTCGGCGCATCGCCGGTGGGGGCTGGTGGACATTGCGCACCTCTGGGTCGGCATGTCGGTGTGCATCCCGACCTACATGCTGGCCAGCGGGCTGATCCAACAGGGCATGAATTGGTGGCAGGCGATCCTGACCGTCGCGCTCGGCAACCTGATTGTGCTGGCGCCCATGGTCCTCAACGGGCATGCGGGCACGAAGTACGGCATCACCTTCCCCGTGTTCGCGCGCGCGGCGTTCGGCACGGGGGGCACGCATATCGCGTCGGTCCTGCGCGGCGTCGTCGCTTGCGGCTGGTTCGGCATCCAGACCTGGATCGGCGGCTTCGCGATCTACAAGATGCTGCTGCTCCGGTGGCCCGAGATGGCGCAGTCGCCCGTTCTCGAATTGTTGAGCAACGACCTCGTTCAGGTCAATGTCGCCCAGTTCGCCTGCTTCCTGTTATTCTGGCTCATCAACGTGGCGATTTTCTGGCGCGGCATGGAGAGCATCCGGGTCGTCGAAAACTGGGGCGCGCCGCTGTTGATCGGGCTGGGCCTGGCCCTGCTGGCCTGGGCCTACTTTAAGGCGGACGGGTTCGGTCCCATGCTGTCGCAGCCCGACCGCTTCGAGCGCGCCGCGGATTTCTGGAAGGTTTTCTTCCCGGGTCTCACCGCGATGGTCGGTTTCTGGGCGACACTCTCGCTGAACATCCCCGATTTCACCCGGGAGGCCAAGAGCCAGCGGGCCCAGCTCTGGGGCCAGTTCCTCGGCCTGAATACGACGATGCCGTTCTACGCCTTCATTGGCGTCGCGGTGACCAGCGCCACGGTCGTGATTTTCGGCGAGGCGGTCTGGGATCCGGTCGAGCTGCTGTCCCGGTTCGACCGTGTCGGCCTGATGATCGTCTCGATGTTCGCGCTGACGCTCGCGACGCTGACGACGAATCTCGCGGCGAACACGGTCGCGCCCGCGACGGCCTTCTCCAACTTCCTGCCTCGCGCGATCAGCCTGCGGGTCGGCGGCCTGATCACGGGCATCATCGGCATCGTGATGATGCCGTGGAAGCTCGTCGCCGACCCGAGCGGCTACATCTTCACCTGGCTCATCGGCTATTCCGCGCTGCTGGGGCCGATCGGCGGCATCCTGGTCTGCGACTACTTCGTGATCCGCCGCCGCACGCTGAATCTGCCCGCGCTCTACGACCCGCGCGGCGAATACCGCTACCAGGGCGGGTACAACACGCGGGCGCTGGTCGCGCTGGTTCTCGCCGTCGCCCCGAATGTGCCGGGCTTCCTGATCAACATAGGGAAGAAGGCGCCTGATCCCTTCTGGACCGGCGTGTACCACTACGCCTGGTTCATCGGCTTCGCGATCGCGTTCCTCCTGTATTTCATCCTGATGGCCGCGTGCCGGCCGAAGGCCGGAACGGCAAAGGACCCGTGACGAAAGCGGAATATGACGAATGATGGCGGGAAACGAATGATGGATCATGGGTCATTCGGATTCCGGCCTTCGTCCTTTTCATGAAGGAGTGAAAATGAGCTCGACGACCACCGCCCAGCCGAAATTACCGCCCTTCGATTACAAGCCGAAACCCTACGCGGGGCCCTCCTTCGAGAAGACGCTCGCGCTGCGGAAGCAGTACATCAATCCGGGCGTCTTCCTCTACTACGCGAAGCCGCTGATGATCGTCGAGGGGCGGATGCAATATCTGTTCGACGAGACGGGCCGCCGCTACCTCGACGCCTTCGGGGGCATCGTCACCGTCAGCGTCGGCCATTGCCACCCGGAGGTCACCGCCGCCGCGGTGAACCAGCTCAACACCATCGCGCACACGACGACGATTTACCTCAACAACGTCATCTGCGAATACGCCGAAAAACTTGCGGCGAAAATGCCCGGCGATCTCAAGTGCGTCTATTTCGTCAACTCCGGCTCCGAGGCCAACGACCTCGCCATGCTGATGGCCCGGCTCCACACCGGAAACCATGATCTCATCGCGCTGCGCAACTGCTACCACGGCGGCGTCGCCTCCGCGATGAGCCTCACCGCGCACAGCACGTGGAAATTCAACGTCCCGCACGCGTTCGGCGTGCATCACGCGATCGCGCCCGATCCCTACCGCGGCCCGTGGAGCCGCACCGATCCCGAGGCCGGGCGGAAATACGCCGCGGACATCAAGGACCTCATTCTCAACGCCACGCCCGGCAAGGTCGCCGGCTTCTTCGCGGAGTCCATCCAGGGGGTCGGCGGCGTGGTCATCTTCCCGGACGGCTACCTGCGGGAGGCCTACCGCATCGTCCGCGAGCACGGCGGCGTGTGCATCGCGGACGAGGTGCAGGCGGGATTCGGCCGGACCGGCTCGCACTACTGGGGCTTCGAGCGGCAGGGCGTCATCCCCGACATCGTCACGATGGCCAAGAGCATCGGCAACGGGGCGCCGCTGGCCGCGGTCGTCACCACGCCGGAAATCGCGAAGACGCTCTCGCAGCGCATCCATTTCAACACCTTCGGCGGCAACCCGGTCTCCTGCGCGATCGGCAAGGCGGTGCTGGAGGCGATTGACCGCGAGGGCCTGCAGCGGCGCTGCCAGGTCCTCGGCGACCGGCTGCTCGCGGGTTTCCACGGGCTCCACGCCCGGTACCCGGTCATCGGCGACGTGCGCGGCGCGGGCCTGATGGTCGCGATGGAGTTCGTGACCGATCGCGGGACCAAGGAGCCGCACAAGGCGGCCTGCCTGCACGTCTTCGAACGCTGCCGCGAGATGGGCCTCCTTGTCGGCAAAGGCGGACTGTTCGGCAACATCATCCGGATCACGCCGCCGATGTGCGTGAGCGAGGCGGACATAGACTTCGTGATCGAGGCGCTGGACGCGGCGTTGTCGGAGATTTAACGGAAGGAGAGATGAGTGGGGTGCTGGATGTTGGGGTGCTGGAGTGATGGAGTGTTGGAGAGCTGGGACGTAGCATTCCCATCACTCCATCGCACCACTACTCCCACGCTTTCAGCGTCCATCGAAACACGTCATCAATTCGCATGAAAATCGGCATACCGAAGGAAATCAAGGTCAAGGAGAACCGCGTCGCCGGCACGCCCGCGAGCGTGCGGATGCTCGTTTCCGCGGGCCATGACCTCATCGTCCAGCAGGACGCGGGGCTCGGCAGCGGCTTCACGAACGAGCAATACAAGGAAGCCGGCGCGCGCGTCGTGCCGGCGGCCGCCGACGCATGGGCCGCGGACATGGTCCTCAAGGTCAAAGAGCCCATCGAGCCGGAGTACGGCTTCCTGCGGCCCGGCCTCGTCCTCTTCACCTACCTGCACCTGGCCGCCGACAGGAAACTCACCGAGGCGCTGGTGAAGTCGAAGACCACCGGCATCGCCTATGAAACCGTGCAGACCGGACGGCGGCTGCCGCTGCTCGAGCCGATGAGCGAAATCGCCGGGCGCATGAGCTCGATCGTCGGCGCGTACTACCTGAGCAAGGCGCAGGGCGGCGAGGGCGTGCTGCTCGGCGGCGTGCCCGGCGTGCTGCCGGGCAACGTCCTGATCATCGGCGGCGGCACCGCCGGGATCAACGCCGGCCGCGTCGCCGCGGGCATGGGCGCGGAGGTCACCATCCTCGAGGTGGACCTGCAGCAGATGCGCTTCCTCGACATCAGCTTGCACGGCAGCGCGCACACGCTGTACTCCAACGAGCAGAACCTGATGGAGATGCTGCCCCACGTGGACCTCCTGATCGGCGCGGTCCTCGTCCCCGGCGCGAAGGCGCCGAAGCTCATCCGCCGCGACATGCTCAAGGCCATGAAGAAGAACACCGTCTTCGTGGACATCGCAATTGACCAGGGCGGCTGCGCCGAGACCTCGCGCGCCACCACGCACGAGAATCCCGTCTTCATCGAGGAGGACACGATCCACTACTGCGTCGCCAACATGCCCGGCGCCTACTGCCGCACCGCGACCCAGGCGCTGACCAACGCGACGATCCCATACGCGGTGAAGCTCGCGAACCTGGGATTCGAAATGGCCTTGCAGCAGGTGCCCGAGCTGCTGCCGGGGCTCAACACCCACGCCGGCCACATCACCTACAAGGCCGTCGCCGAGGCGCACGGACTGCCGTATCGGGAATACACATGTTGACGCGGAGGCGCGGCGTGCGCAGAGAAAGTTCCAACGTCTGGAAAAACAATCCGCGGCGACTTCCAACGTCTGTCATTTACAGACATTGGAAAACCGGTTCCGCGTCCCCCGCGACTCCCTGGTGAATCTATGAAACCAAGACCCATCCTGAAGGCGAAGCAGGCGGCGGCCAACCTGGCCGAGATCGAACCGAAATATGCCCCGCAGGAGGCGCTGGTCGAGGCGGAGCGCTGTCTCTACTGTTTCGATGCGCCCTGCATCATGGCGTGTCCGACCGGCATTGATATCCCCGGTTTCATCAAGAAGATCGCGAGCGGCAACCTGCTGGGTTCGGCGCGCGCCATCCTCGAGGCGAATCCGCTGGGCGGTTCGTGCGCCCGCGTATGCCCGACCTCCGCGCTGTGCGAGGGGGCGTGCGTGATGCTCGACCGCGACGCCAAGCCGGTCAAGATCGGGCGGCTCCAGCGGTATGCGACGGACTACGCCTTCGACCACAAGCTCCGCGTGCTCAAGCCGGCGGAGAAGAAGACCGGCAAATCGGTGGGCATCGTCGGCGGCGGCCCCGCGGGGCTCGGGTGCGCGGCCGAGCTCGCGCAGCTCGGCCACGACGTGACGATCTACGAGAAGGAGGAGCGGGCCGGCGGGCTCAATACCTACGGCATCGCCTATTACAAGCTGCGCCCCGAGGACAGCCTCGCGGAGGTCGAGCTGGTCAGAAGTCTCGGGGTGAAGATCAAGACGGGCGTGGAGGTGGGCAAACGCATTAAGGCCGCCGACCTGGAGAAGCGGCACGACGCGATCTTTGTCGGCGTCGGTCTGGGGCGGACACACCGGCTGAACATCCCCGGCGAGGACCTGCCCGGGGTGTTCGAGGCGCTCGACTTCATCCGCCTGATCCACACGATGCCGTTGAACAAGGTGCCGGTGGGCCGGCGCGTCGCGGTGATCGGCTGCGGCAACACGGCGATTGACGCGGTCACGCAGTCCAAGCGGCTCGGCGCCGACCGCGCGGTGATCGTCTACCGGCGCGGCGAGAAGGACATGCCGGCCTATCCGTACGAATACGAAATTGCGAAGAAGGACGCCTGCGAATTCATGTTCCACACGGCGCCGGTCGGGGTGGTGGCGGGGCAGGGCCGCGTCGCCGGCCTGAAGCTGGTCCGCACGCGTTTCAACGCGCAGGGCGGGCTCGAGGCGATCAAGGGTTCCGAATTCGTCGAACCGTTCGACATGGTGATCAAGGCGCTGGGGCAGGAGCCGCAGGTCGCGCTGCTCAAGAAACTGTTTCCGAGGCTGAAGGTGAACAAGGACGGCACGGTCGTCCGCGACGCGGCGACGGGCCGGACCAGCCTCCGGCACGTGTTCGCCGGCGGCGACTGCGCGAACGGCGGGTGCGAGGTGGTGAACGCGGTGGGCGAGGGCAAGCGGGCGGCCCGCGGGATCCACAAATGGCTGACGGGCAAACAGGTGGTCGGTCCGGTCCAGGGCACGCGCCTCGGCGTGGCGGGCGAGCCGGTTGGCGCCGGGCTGGACCAACCGATACGAGTGCCGGAGTTGGAAGCGGAGTATTTCGGGAGGAAGTAAATCGGGATCGGCCTCGAAATCGGCCCCGGCCTCGATATGCACTCGAGGCGGAGGCCGAGGCGGAGGCCGAGGGAGGAAAGTAATCATGGCCGATCTATCGATCAATCTCGCGGGCATCAAATCGCCGAATCCGTTCTGGGTGGCCAGCGCGCCGCCGTCGAACACCGCCTACCAGTGCCACCGCGCGTTCGAGGCGGGGTGGGGCGGGGTCGTCTGGAAGACCATCGGCGACCCGATCGTGAACGTCAGCTCGCGCTATTCGTCGCACAACATCGGCGGGATGCGGATGGTCGGATTCAACAACATCGAGCTGATCAGCGACCGCTCGCCGGAGACCAATTTCAGGGAAATCGCCGAGTGCAAGAAGCGCTGGCCGGATCGCGCGATCATCGCCTCGCTGATGACGGATACGCGCGAGCACTGGCACGACGCGATGAAGCGCTCGCGCGACTGCGGGGCGGACGGGGTGGAGCTCAACTTCGGCTGCCCGCACGGCATGTGCGAGCGCGGCATGGGTTCCGCCGTGGGCCAGAACCCGAACGTCATCGAGACCATCGTCGGATGGGTGATGGAGGCGGCGGAAATTCCGGTCATCGTGAAGTTGACCCCGAACATCACGAGCGTCGCGCACGCGGCCCGCGCGGCCAAACGCGGCGGCGCGAATGCCGTGTCGCTGATCAACACGATCAACAGCATCACGCAGGTCAACCTCGACACGATGTGCCCCGAGCCCTACGTCGCCGGCAAGAGCACGCACGGGGGGTACTGCGGGCCCGCCGTGAAGCCGATCGCGCTGAACATGGTGCACGAGGTGGCGGCCGACCCCGAGGTGGGGCTGCCGATTTCGGGCATCGGCGGCATCGGCAACTGGAAGGACGCGGCGGAATTCATCGCGATGGGCGCGACCGGCGTCCAGGTGTGCACCGCGATCATGCATTACGGGTTCCGCATCGTGAAGGACATGATCGAGGGACTGAACGATTTCCTCGACCAGAAGGGCATGGGTTCCGTCCGCGAACTGCAGGGCCGCGCCGTGCGCAGCGTGAACAAGTGGGAGACGCTGGACCTCAATTACAAGCGGATCGCGTCCATAGATTACGACAAATGCATCGGGTGCAACCTGTGCTACATCGCCTGCGAGGACGGCGCGCACCAGGCCATCGCGCTCGTCGCGCCGAACGGGCGCGGGCTGGGGCCGGGCCGGTTGCCGGGCAAGCCGATTCCCGAGATCAAGGAGGACCATTGCGTCGGGTGCAATTTGTGTTCGATCGTCTGCCCCGTGGACGACTGCATCAAGATGGTGGATGTGAAGACGGGCAAAAAGCCGATGAGCTGGAGGGACTACCAGGCCGCCATGGCCTCCGGCAAGATGCAGCCCATCCCGGCGCATCCTTGAGAGAACGCAGCAGGCAGAAAGCAGAAGGCACAGATTATGAGCATAAAAACCGCCCTTCAACCCGTTCCCGTCTTTATCCATGGCGAATGGTACGTTCCGAAGACCGACACCCATACCGCGGTTTGCAATCCGTCCACCGGCGAGGTCATCGCGCAGACGCCGATGTGCGGCGCGGATATCGTCGAGAAGGCCGTGGCCGCGTGTGAAGCGGCCGCGCTCGACTGGGCGGAAACGCCGCCGGTCGAGCGGGCGCGCGTGCTGTTCCGCTACAAGATGCTGCTCGAGGAGCATTTCGAGGAACTGGCGCAGAGCGTCACGCGCGAACACGGCAAGACGCTGACCGAAGCGCGCGGCGACGTGCGGCGCGGCGTGGAGGTGGTGGAATATGCCTGCGGCGCGCCTGAATTGATGAAGGGCGAGTCGCTGGAAAACATCGCGCGCGGCATTGATTGCGACGTGATCAAGCAGCCGGTCGGCATCTGCGCCGGGATTTGTCCCTACAACTTCCCCGCCCTTGTGCCGATGTGGATGTATCCGCTCGCGCTGGCGTGCGGGAACACGTTCATCTTCAAGCCGAGCGAAAAGGTCCCGCTGACGGGCGTCCGCCTGATCGAGCTGCTCCAGCAGGCCGGACTTCCGAAGGGCGTCCTCAACATCGTCCATGGCGGCAAGGCGTGCGTGGACGCGCTGCTGACGCATCCGAAGATCCGCGCGATCTCGTTCGTCGGCTCGTCCCCGGTGGCGAAGTATATCTTCGAAACGGGCACCCAGCACGGCAAGCGCGTGCAGGCGGCCGGCGGCGCGAAGAATTATGTCTTTGTCATGCCGGACGCCGATTTCGACAACTCGGTGACGGGCCTCGTGGATGCGGCGTTCGGCTGCGCGGGCCAGCGCTGCATGGCGGGCTCCACGGCGGTGACCATCGGCCGAGCGGCGGACAAGCTGTTGCCCCCGCTCGCGAGCGCGGTCCGGGCGATCAAGGTCGGCGCGACGGACCGGGATTCGACGGCGAAGATGGGCGCGGTGATCAGCGCGCAGCACCGCGACAGGGTCGCCGGGCTGGTGGAGAGCAGCGTCAAGGAGGGGGCAAGCGTTGTGGTGGACGGGCGCGGCGTGAAGGTCCCGGACCATCCGGAGGGCTTCTATCTCGGCCCGACCGTTGTGGATCACGTCCGCCAGGACATGAAGATTGCGAATGACGAGGTGTTCGGCCCCGTGCTCAACGTGATGCGGTTCGAGGACCTGGAGTCCGCGATCGAGATGTCGAACAGGACGATTTTCGGCAACGGCGCGTGCATCTACACGCAATCCGGGAAGGCGGCGCGCGAGTTCCGGCACCGGATCAAGTCCGGCATGGTCGGGATCAACGTCGGCGTGCCCGCGCCGCTGGCCTATTTCCCGTTCAGCGGGTGGGACTATTCGTTTTTCGGCGACCTGCACCTGCAGGGCCGCGAGGGCATCATGTTCTACACCCGCCAGAAAGTGACCACCTGGCGCTGGTTCCGCTACGGCGAGGGCGACATCTGGCACAAGGAGAAGTAGGGAGTTAAACACAGCGTCATAAGTAATTGCGCATACTGGGTTGTTTGACTATGCTGTCCG
>CAYMCD010000058.1:15307-19955 GCA_964388845.1 uncultured Verrucomicrobiota bacterium | reverse complement strand
TGCGGCTGGTCGGTTGTCTTGTTCGGATTCATGCGGTGAAAAATAACACCGCGACTTTCCTGAACGAGACCGAAAAGCATCTCAAATTAATCTGTTTAGGTCGAGCGGCCTCTCAAGCATTCATCGGGAGGTATCTGATGCTTGAGATTGTTGGCGACCCTCGTTGTTTTATTAAAGAAAAGATTAAAAGAAGATTATGCAGTTTTCGATGAATCGCGGATTCCTTTGCCAGGACTGCAATTGAGCCAGTTTCGCTGACGGTTTTTGGCACCCACTATCCCGACATTTCAGTACCCGCTGTCCCGTCATTTTGGAACCCACTATCCCGATACCCGGAACCCACTATCCCGCTCAATCTGGGCTATGTTGCACCCGCTATCCCGCGAATCCGGTCGTACAGGCACCCGCTATCCCGTGGCCCGAGACGCTTCTTTGGATAAAACACGCTCAGAAACCGTACCCACTATCCCGCGTTCGCCATTGCTTGGCGGCTGCTTTTGCAGAACAACACAGTCACTTTCATCGATTCGCCAGTGCCAACCTGTCGCCACATCGAGGCGCTCAAGTGCGCGCCGCAGAACCTGACGAAACTTCTTCAACTCCCCCTCGACATCGGCTCCGCAAAGGCGTCTGATCGTTTCAACACGGTACCGGTAGGGGGATGCGTGAGTGGAGTAAAAGGCGTGCAGCCACTGAGCAAGGGGATGACGCCGAAGCTGCTCGCGCTGGACGTAGTCAAGTTGCGTCCATTGGCCAGATCCATACAGCAACGCGATCTTGGGGTTGATCTCGATGACGTAGCGACCTGTCAGTTCATCCCGTGTTCCACCATGAATCAATGGGCCAAAATAGGTCTTGGATCCATCCGAGATGCGGACCACGCACGCTGCGAGGTCGTAGAGAGCGTTTTTCAGCCATTCGTTGTCGCTTTTTCCGGTGTTGCGACCAATGGATTTCAGGAATGCGTAGGCCGTGAATTCAATCCGCCGACCGGTACCTTGATCCTTGCCCAGTTTCAGACATTGCTCCCACACATCCAGATGATGCTGCATGAGATTCGGGCCGCGAGTGATAAACACTTCGACGCCATCGATGGAAGCAACGTGCCGCTCGAATGCATAGGATCGCCGCTCTTTGGGGGATATACCAAAAAGCGCCGACCTTAGCGCGCCGTTGGGAAGGCCTCGCTTGTTCTCGGGCCAATCAGGCAGGCCAGCGGCAATCGCACTCTGTTCTCGGCGTTGCCGCATTCGATCCAGCGTTTGCGTTACCCCGGTGCTCGTGCTTGGCTCAGTTTGCTCGAAAGGAATATCGAGTTGCGGGGAGGGGGAACTCATCCGTACCTTATAGCGGACGAGTATTCGAATTCAGGTTGGAAAAGCACTCATTGGGGATGCTTTTCAAAATAATTATTAATAAGCAGCACCGACTCGAAGTCAAAGTAATTGAAATTACTTCACCTTCAGCCTCTGACTGAGAACGCTGACCAGGTCAACGAACAATAAATAACATAACTAATTGTTTATTCGCACATATATCTACCATCACCCATAACGCCATGACCGAACATCAGAATATGACAGGACTTCCATAGTAACTGGTGGGTTTCTCCAGTTGCCCGGGAAGGATACAATGCCCTACCATGAAGAAAGCCACATCTAAGGACGCCGTCCGCGCCCATTTTTCCGGACACGAGACCTTTCCGCTGCGCCAAATGTGGCTGAAAAAGGCCTTCGACTGCGCGCATTCGGATTGGACCATCTCCAAGTCCACTTTCACCGACGACGACGCAATCGCGCTGTTCGGGGTTGGGAAGAATATGGTCGCCTCCATCAAGCATTGGGCGCTTGCGTGCGAGGTCATGCGCGAGCAGGACGGATCCTTCCTCGTGACCGAAACGGCAAGGGAAATCTTCCGGGACGGAGGTCTCGATCCGTATTCCGAGAACCCCGCGACAGCTTGGTTCATCCATTGGCAACTCGCCGGCCGAGGATTCCGCTCGACCACGTGGTTCTGGCTCTTCAACCACGTGCTCGCGCCCTCCTTCACCCGCGAAGACCTCGAGGGTCCCTTGGCAGACTATGCCGCGAGCATCGACCCGAAGCGCAAGCTCGCCGCATCCACCCTCTCGCGGGATATCGAGACGTGCCTACGCGGCTACGCTCCGCGCTCGGCGGGAACCTCCCCGGAGGACTTCGCCGAGCCGATGCTTGGCGAACTCGGCTTGATTGGCGAGGAGCGCAAGGGCCACTTCGCCTTTCGCCGTGGCCCCAAGGCCACGCTGCCTGACGGGATTTTCGCTTGGGCCCTGCTTGACCATTGGGACAGGACCGCCCCGGGAATCTCGACCCTGTCGTTCGAATCCATCGCCTACGGGGAAGGTTCCCCGGGACGGGTGTTCAAGCTCGACGAGGAGTCGGTGGCCGAGCGCCTGTTCGGGCTAGAAGACCTCACGGGCGGATCTCTGTCATGGACCGACACCGCCGGACTGAGGCAGGTTCACCGCAAGGGCTTCGAGTCGTCGGATCTGTCCGCCGCCCTGATCGGAAAAGCGTATGACTGATCCGCGCGGGAAACAGCTTTCGGAGATCGTCCGCATCTCGCGGCACTACCAACGCTCGATCCGGATCGATACGGACATCGGCCGCGAAGACGCCTTGGACGGATACATCCGGCACGGAACGGCATCGACCGTCCTCGATAGCATGTCCAAGCAACTACGCGAAAGCCGCCAACGGGCATTCACCTGGACCGGGCCCTACGGCGGAGGGAAATCCTCCTTGGCGGTCGCCTTGGCAAGCGCGCTGTCCCCCGACAGGAAGCTGCGCTCGATGGCCCGCTCCATCCTTCGCACCGACGAGCTCGCCTCTTTCGAAAAGGCTTTCCCCGCCAAAAGGGGCTGGCTCGTCGTCCCCGTGGTCGGCAAGCGAGGAAGCGTGATCCAAGAGATCGCCAAGGCGCTGCGCAGGGCCCGCGGACAGGGCACGGACTCGCGCAGGGCATCCGCCGCGTCGGTCATCGCCGACCTGTGCTCCTCGGCCGAAAACGAGGGGCGCGACGGAACCCTCCTGATCCTCGACGAGCTAGGCAAGTTCCTCGAGGCCTCCGCCCTCGGGTCCGGCGACGACATCTACTTCTTCCAGGAGCTCGCGGAAGCTGCGGCCCGCTCGGAAAGCTCGATCGTGGTCGTCGGCATCCTCCACCAATCCTTCGCGCAATACGCCGCGCGGCTGGGGATCGACACGCGGGACGACTGGGCGAAGATCCAAGGGCGCTATTCGGACATTCCGCTGGTTGCGGCGAGCGACGAGGTTGTCGAGCTGATCGGCCGGGCCGTCGACGCGGACGCTCGTCCGCCTTGGGCCGCATCCGCAGCCGAGACGGTCGCGGAGGCGATCCGGTCGCGCCGGCCGGCGGTCGGAAGCGGCTTCGGCCACGCGCTTGCCCTGTGTTGGCCGCTGCATCCGGTCATGGCCGCCCTGTTGGGGCCGATCTCCAAGCGGCAGTTCGGACAAAACGAACGCAGCACCTTTGGCTTCCTGTCGTCTTCCGAGCCGAACGGGTTCCGCGCCTACCTTCACGCGACCGCAGCCGAACAGGCCACGTGGTATCTGCCGTCGAACTATTGGGACTACCTCAAAGCGAACCTCGAGCAGGCGATCCTCGCGTCCACCGACGGGCACCGATGGGCGCAGGCCGTCGAGGCGGTGGAACGGACGGAGGCGAAGTCGGACGATCCGCTGCATGTCGCCCTGATCAAGAGCATCGCGGTCCTCGACCTGTTCAAGGACGGATCGGGCCTGGCAGCCGAACCGAAGGTTCTCGAAGCGATTTTCGCGGGAGCGCCGGCGGGCAGGATCGATGAGGCGCTGGAGGACCTCGCCAACTGGCGGACCGCCCTCTTCAAGAAGCACACCGGATCGTGGTCGGTGTTCGAGGGCAGCGACTTCGACATCGACCAAGCGGTCGCCCAAGCGCGCGCCGCCATGCCCGGGACGGACTTCCACCTGCTGACCAGCCTGTCGAACCTCTATCCCGTGATCGCCAAGAGGCACTACCACGAGACCGGAACCTTCCGCTGGATGAACGTGGCCCTCTGCCGGCTCGACGACGTCCGGCGGACGGCGGACGCGTTCAAGCCGAAGAACGGAGAGTTCGGCCTCTTCCTCCTCGCCCTGCCCGGTCGGGGCGTTGGCGAGAAGGCCGCCAAGCGCGCGTGCGCCGAACAGTCGCGCTCCAAGCCTTGGCCCGTGGTGGCGGGCATCCCGTCGAACGCCGCCCGCATCGACGACCTCGGCGCCGAGCTTCTCGCGCTTCAGGCGGTCCAGACGCGGCACGAGCTCCAAGGCGACCCGGTCGCCCGGCGCGAGGTTTTCGCGCGGGCCGGTTCGGTCCGGGCGAACCTCGAGGAACAGCTTGCGGCGGCGCTCGCGAACGCCAGTTGGTTCGCCGGGGACATCGAGCTCGAAACCGGAGCCAGGCTCGCGCCGATCGCCTCGACGCTGGCCGACACCGTCTACGCCTTCGCTCCGCTCCTGTGGAGCGAACTGGTCAACAGGGACGGCCTTTCGAGCAACAGCGTGAAGGCCCGCCGGGATCTGCTCCATCGGATGCTCGAGCACGAGAGCGAGCCCCATCTCGGCATCGA
>CAYMCD010000058.1:8303-15207 GCA_964388845.1 uncultured Verrucomicrobiota bacterium | reverse complement strand
GTGGCCGCCTACAAGGACGGGGTTTTCATCCCCCGCGTGACCGATGCGGACATCGACGAATATCTGCAGGACGAAAGACGCTTCTCCCTGCGCTGGGTGACGATCGACGACGAGAAGAAGCGCATCCTCGCGGGGATCGCCGAAATCCTTGCCTCGGCCGGGGCCGTGTCGGCCGCAAGCGATCCGCTGGAGGCCGCCAGGGGGCTGGTCGCCATGGTCCTCGGGCTTCCGGCATGGTCGCAAAGGACGGCAACCCTCTCGTCGGAAGCCCGGGCCGTGCGCGACACGCTGCTCAAGGCCAGCGATCCGCACAAGGTTCTGTTCGTGGACCTCGCGGCCGTCCTGGGGACCGCCGACGGCGACGAATACGTCCGGGCCCTGCGCGGGCCGGTCGAGGAACTGTGGAACGCCTACGGATCCCTGCTGCGTCGGATCGAGGCGAGCATGCTCGAATCGCTCGACGCCGATCCGGACGACCTTGCGAAACTGCGTGCGCGCGCCGAAACGCTGGCCGGCATCACGGGGGATTTGAGGCAGGACGCCTTCGCGGCCAGGCTGGCCAAGCACGACGGAGGCAGGGATAGCATCGAGGGAATCCTTAGCCTGGCCGCCAACAAGCCGCCGCGCGACTGGAACGACCGGGACATCGACTCGGCGCTTCTCGAGATCGCCAGGCTTTCCCTGCGCTTTAGGCAGTCCGAGGCCCTTGTCTCGGTGCGCGGCCGGAAGCCCACCAGCGAAGCGTTCGCCGTGGTCGTCGGAGCCGGGTCGCAGGTGCGCACCTTCTCGCGGGAGTTCGACATTCCCGAGCGCCACAGGGAAAAGGTCGAGAGCCTCGCCGACGAGCTGGCGGCCAGGCTACGCGGCGAGGGCCTGCGGCCGGAAGTCATGATGGCGGCCCTCGGACGCGCCTGCATGCGCTTGGCCGACGACGGAGGGGAACGGGAAGATGGCTGAACGCCACGTGCTCGGGATCTCCGGGGGCAAGGACAGCGCGGCGTTGGCCGTGTATGTGCGCCAGACGCGCCCGGAACTGGACGTCGACTACTTCTTCACCGACACCGGCAAGGAACTGCCGGAGGTCTACGAATTCCTCGGCCGCCTCGAAGGGTTCCTCGGCAAGCCGATCGCCCGACTGAATCCCCGGCGCGATTTCGACTTCTGGCTGCGCGAATACAACCACTACCTTCCGTCCCCGCAAACCCGCTGGTGCACACGCCAACTGAAGCTCGCCCCCTTCGAGCAGTGGGTTCGCCCGATGCTCGCAGCGGGCGACAAGGTCACGACCTACGTCGCGATCCGTGCGGACGAGGAATACCGCGAGGGCTACAGCTCGAAGCACCCGAACCTTTCGGTGAGCCTTCCGTTCCGCGAAGGCGGCGTCGACCGGCGCGGTGTGATGGACATCCTCGACTCGTCCGGTGTCGGTTTGCCGAAATACTACGATTGGCGGTCGCGCAGCGGATGCACCTTCTGCTTCTTCCAGCAGAAGATTGAATGGGTGAAGCTGCGGGAGC
This sequence comes from uncultured Verrucomicrobiota bacterium, assembly GCA_964388845.1. Classification (GTDB taxonomy): domain Bacteria; phylum Verrucomicrobiota; class Kiritimatiellia; order CAIVKH01; family CAIVKH01; genus JAMLJG01. Next base: position 13,690 of record CAYMCD010000058.1, on the reverse strand, counting down.
GCCATCCGGAGGCGTTCGAGGAGGCCAAGGCCTACGAGAAAAACGCCCTGGACCACGGCTCGCCATTCACCTGGACGAAAGGCGAGCCGCTCGGAGAGCTGGAGCGGCCGGAGCGTATGGCCCAGATCCTTCAGGACTTCGAACGACGGAAGGCTCGGGATCTAGCCAAGAGACCCATCAATCCGTTACGACCGATCGAATCGATCATCGACATCGACATCGACGACCTGTATGGCGAGGACGAAGGCGGAGGCGCCTGCGTAGTGTGCCACAAATAAAGGCCCGCCCCCGGCTTTGACTACTCTGTCACGCCGATTGCATCAAGAAGAGCCTCACAAAACTCCATGCTTGTCGCGAACCTGCGGGAATGGTCATGGGCCAAAGCACGGCGGAAAACCGGGAACATGTTGTCCGGCCCACTCCAGTCAGCTTGCTCGACTATTCCGGAAGGATGCCGGCCGCAGGCTGCATACCAGAAGACGCAAGCCAACTGATACACATCGGACGCTTCGCATATTTGGTCGCCGCAGCCGAGCCTCTTATTAAGCGCTTCGGGAGACATCCAAAAGATTGGACCGATCTTTTCGTCTTCGCCGGATAAATCGACATCGCCCTCAAGGACGTCGCAAAGACCGAAATCACTGATCATCCAGGTATTGCCCATGACAAGGATATTTTCCGGTTTGATGTCACGGTGCAAGGCAATTTCGTTGATCTTCACCAATGCGCGCGTCAAACCGATGAACTGGCCCAAGTATTCCGCCGATGGCAGCTTCGATCGGTTCTTTACCAACTCGGACAAGCTAGCAGTCGCCAATTGAAGAACGACGAACGGAACCTCATCCTCGCGAATTCGTCCCGGACGAATATGAAGGTGTCCGCGCTGTCCGCCAATCTGCTGGCGCTCCCCGATAGTCTTCCCGTCCGCGACATGACCGATGATGTGAGGGTCATTGAAGCACCGAAGCAAATCCACTTCCTGAGCGAAGCGCAACGGTCGGTTGTCTTTCAACTCGACTTGAAACTTGATTGCATACGAATCACCACTCAATTTGTCGATGCACTCGTGGACGACCGCGTTCCCTCCAGCATTTCGGAAATCTCCAACGTCGTATTCGCGTCCGTTGGTGGCTTTAACGGTTCTGGGAATCGAATAGCAGGTTCTTTGCCGAACCAAGAGGACACGATCATTCAGCATGATTGCTGCATCAATCTATAACTGGCTACTCGTCCGCGGGTTCGTCGAGATACCCGAACGCTTCCGGAAGAAGAGTCGCAACGTCGCCGGCTTTGTCGACGCACAGCCGATGAACCCACCGCATGTTTGAGATTTGAAAAACTTTGGCGTCGACCGGCCAGGCCATCGCAGCGTCTGAAAGGGTAAGCCCCGGCTCGACCTTGCCGCATATCTCGCACATTCGCTCACCGGACGGGGGGCAGCCATCGCTGGTCCAATTCGGATCGGGCGAGTATCTCAAATCGGCAGCCAGCTCGAAAACAACGGCCCGTTGGGATTCGTTTGACAAACTTCCGGCGTATGTGCCCCGAAGAATTCCAGAGAGGAAATTGGTCCTCCATCTCCGGCTAGCGGCCGAGTTAGCCTGTGAGACGCAAAAGACGGCATATTTGCTAAGCATGGGAACTTCCGCCGTGGGCGCAATTTGTTCATCAAGCAGACGCAGGTCAGCCCGGAGTTCTTCGAGCGTATCCGGAAGCGTCAGACCTTCCCGACGCAATTGCGAGACAGCCATGAATAGTGAATAGAAATCCGCTTTCTGCTTCCATCGGGTCTTCTTGATTGGCATCACGCCGTCTTCGAATATTGTGACGACATCTTGGAGAATGGCGCTGAATTCTTCGATGGCAGTGTCTTTTCCCTTGGTCTCCCACGCACTGAATTTTTGGTAGCACAAATCAACCGCGTCCTTCCGATCAGAAATCCCCAGCACTAATCCGGCGATCAATTCCGAAACGAACTCGACATCCAGTGACCGTCGTCTCGCCGCCGCAGTGAACAAGCCTGACTCATCGAAGAACTCATGGTTGGCCATCTCCTCACAGGCGTCCAGAAAATCCCCCGGGTAATCGGCCTTTCTAAGCTCCTGTCGATTGAGGGCCACGAGATATTTATTTACCCTCGAATAGACCTCCCTCAATTCCGGGTCGGACAACCCCTTTGCTTCGTTGAAGTCGATGTCATAGGCAAGAATCACATCGTCGCGGACCGTTTGAGGTAAATCGTCGAACCGTAGGCCCGCATGCGGACCGGAATAGGGTTCTTCCAAGGCGAACTCGTTCGCTAGGAAGCCAAGAATCGCAGTGATACGTTGCTGTCCATCGATGACAGCACGAACGGTTTTCCCATTCTTGATGTATGACGAGACGAATATCTTCGGCATCGGAATCTCGTTGATGATGCTGTCGATCAGCATGATCTTGGCGGCTGGCCCCCACACCTCACGACGCTGGTAGTCCGGCTGCAATATCAGCGTTCCAGCGTCGTTCCAATCTCGAATGTCCGAGATTGGATGCGTGGTCGATGTCCATTTCTTTGTCATTGCGCCTTTTCCTCACTCGTGTTCGGAATTGTCGGCCCGAACCGCATCCACCACCAGCGCGATGTCGTCGTCCGACAGGAACGGAGCCTGCGCGAAAACAAGCCCCTGCTCCCCGTTGAGCTTGGCGGCAAGGTGGCCCTTGCCCAGCAACAGCTCCGCGCCGGGCCGGTCGAGGGCGATCTTCGAGGTCGCCTCGCTAGCCACCTTCAAGATCAGGCGATTGCCGAGGTTCTCGCGCAACTGCATCGGCATGACGTCCTTGTCGGGTCGCTGGGCCGCGAAGATTAGATGGATGCCAGCGGCGCGGGCCTTTACCCCCAGGCGCTGGACCGCCGAACCGACCGCCGACTTGTATTCGTCGTCGAACATCCAGTCCGCGAACTCGTCGTGGATCAGGAACACCATCGGCAACCTGCCCTCCGGAGGCGCCTTGGCGTTGAACGTCGGGAGGTCGCGGGCCCGGGCGGACGCGAACATCCTGTAGCGTCCCTCCATCTCCTCGACCAAACCCTCCAGGATTTCGCGCGAGCGCTCCTTGGTCGTGACGATCTTCTCGCGCATGTGCGGAAGGTCCTCGAGGGCCGCGTAGTCGACGCCCATCTTAGGATCGATCATCACCATCTGGGCGAGGGACGGAGGATTGGTCGCGGCGATGTCGAGGATCATCGCCTGGATCAAGACCGACTTGCCGCTGCCGGTCGCGCCGGCGACCAGGGAATGCGGATCGTGGGAAGAGAGACCTCCGAACTCGGAGCCGAGATTGAGGTAGAGCAACGCTCCGTTGATCTCCTGGACCCCCAGCAGAATCGAGGTGTTGATGCCCGAGACGTTCCGGTTCAGGGTTCGGCGGGCCCACAGGTCCCAAAGCGACACCGACTGGCGCTTCGAGCCCGCCATCGTCACGACGATTTCGCCTGGCTTGGGCTGCACCGTGACCAGATTGATCGCATGCGTCGTCAGAAGTTGCGTGCGCTTGGCCTCGATGTCCTCGACGCGCAACCGATCCGAACCCGCCAGCCGCACGAGGCAACCATTCGGGGTCAGGCGCGTTCCGAGAACCGCGGCCTGCAGGCCGTAGGAATTGAGCGCGGTTTTCAGCTTCCGCGTCGTCTCCTCGGCCCAAGCCTCGCGCTCGTCCACGGAGGCTGCGGCCGAAGCCGCCTTGGCCGCGACCAACGCATCGAGGCCGGCCGACAAGGATGGGCCGGGAGCCTTCTCCGCGGCGGGCTCGGGGACCGGCTGCTGCTCGATCGCCACGGATGCCTTCGGCTCCTCGGCCGGAACAGCCGGAGCTTGAACTTCGTCGCCGCCCTCCACCTGGATCGGGGCCGCGGAGGATTCGAGCATTTCGACAAGGGCTCCCCACGCCACCCTGGCGGCGGGGAAGCGGGGATCCGCCTTGGCCCACGGCTTGCCGGAACCCAGCTTCCCGCGAATCGGGATGGATTCCGCGCCATTGGCGTAGGCCTCGGCCAGCGCGCGCACCTCCGGCCGCTCGAACACTTCCTGCCACGCCTCGATGCCGTCGGTGTCGTCGACGAGCGTCTGCTCCGAGGCCGACGGCCCCGACGCCGGATCGGCGGAATGGACGAACACCTGGGAGTAGCCGCGCAGGGAAATCCGCGCCTCCCCGTCGCGCAGCTTGGCCCGGGCGCGCTCCAGCAGGCCGGAGCACCCCGGGGGGATGTCGGCGTCGACCAGCATGTCGGCCAGGCGCGCCAGCCAAACATCCCGGTCCAGCCTGCCGGGGTCGCCGAAAAGCGCCGCCCGGAAGGTCGAGAGCGTCGCCATCATCTGCGCCTTGGACGAGCGCTTGGCCTCGGCCGCGCCGCCGGGCGCCACGTATTTGGACTCGACGACCGCCACATGCAGGATCGGCCCCTCGTCGCCCTCCTCCACGCACAGGCCGAGAATGTCGGCGATGCGGCTCTCCTTCTGCGCGAGCCAGTCGGCGTAGTCGTCGAGCAGGAAGAACACGCTGAACGCCGGCCGCTTGCCCGCGCCGGAAAGCGCCCGGAACTCCTCTTCGAGCATCCGGCGGCTTAGGACCAGCCCGATCATTTCCCCTGCGGAAACGCCGCGCTTGGCGGCCCGCAGAACGATGTCGCCGGAAACCGACAAGGCGTCCTTCTTCATCCGGTCCGCCAAGGCGCACACCTCGTCCGCCGAGAGGGGCAAGCCAAGCTCGTCGAGGCGGCGACGGGCGAGGACGCCTAGGAGCCGCAGCTCGGAGGTCGAACTGACGATCGTGTTGCGGCCGTTGGTCGAGGCACGGCGATAGCGGACGACGGTCACACCGTTGGCTTGAAGCTGCCGCTTGTCGAGCAGCTCGTCGTAGGTGGCGACCCATTCGGCCAAAGCGTGCGCGTCGTCTAGGGTCGCCTTGAGCTCCTCGTTTTGAAGCGAGATCCGCCGGGCCGGAAGGAACTGCTCGCCGGGCGCGGCGTCGGCCTGGCGGACGACCGACGCGACCGCGTTCACGTAGGCCCAGCCGGAAGCGGTTTGGCGCGGACACGTCAGGAAGGTGGTCGACTTGAGTTCGTTCTCGCCGGAGACGCTCCGGTAGGACCAGCGCGAGGGGGCATGCTCCAAGGTCGGGCGATCATTGGTCCAGTCGACCCGGATCCATTCCTCGGCGGCGGTGCGCGAGACGACGTCGTGCAGGAACGCGACGTCGAAGGAGCGGAAGCCGTCCGCGCTCTTCGGCGGCGTGGACGAAGGCGGAGCGACGGAGATGCGCAGCCTGGACATGAAGTTCTGCGACGTCTCGCTGACGACGGGCATGTCCGGATCGTCGCCGGTCTTGGTCACGAGCTCGGCGTAGACCCG
>CAYMCD010000058.1:1345-8203 GCA_964388845.1 uncultured Verrucomicrobiota bacterium | reverse complement strand
CCCGACGTAGCGCTCGAGCAGCTCGCGGGCCTGCTTGGCTGCCTGCGTCGGATCGGCGTCGGAAAGCTCGTCCTCCCCGTCGGCGGAGCGCACGGGGCGCTCGAGCAGGCTGTATCCGTTGACGGTGCTGCTCTCGCCGACCAGCACGGGAGCCCCGCCCTTGGAGACCATCGCGATCTCCGGATAGAACGGATGGGCCAGTTCGTCCGAGAACTCTCGGAAAAAGATGCCCCGGTCCCCGAAGAGGACGTTTTTGCCGTTGAGAATGTGCGCGACCAGCCCCGCGACGCGGCGCGTCTTCACGGCCAGCGCCTTCATCCGTTCCGGATGCCACGGAGGAACGATCAGGGCCGGCTGGTCGCCGGCCACGCGCACGGTCCCGATCGACAGGATCTCCGAGACGAGGCGCGCCCGGCAGACGTCGCCCCTCGCGTGCGTCGCCAAGGCCCGCAGCAGGGCCGCGAACGAATCGGCTTGGCGCAGGACGGCCTCGCCGTGGAGGCCGATGCGGATGAAGTCGTCCAACGCCTTCGCGTAGTCGGCCTCGAAGGCGTCCCAGGCCGAGCGCAGCTCGGCCCTCTGCTCCGGCGCGAGGCGGCCGTCCGCCGCGAGCTCGTCGATGCGGCGCTTGACCTCGGCCCTGAAGCTCCGCAACTTGCTCGGCTGCGGGACCAGCGAACCGGCGTCGCGCGAATAGGTCGCCTCCAAGGTCGAGGTGTCGAGCAGGGAGACGCTTTGGACGCCCCCCTTCTTGCTGACCAGGCGCCGAGGAACCTCGGTGCATCCGACGGAGCCCTTTTCCTTGAGGCGCCTCATGTCGTCGAGCAGGGAAAGGCCGATCGACTCCGGACGGAACATCCAGACGAGCTGGGTCTTTTCGAGAACCGTCTCGCCGGCGCCGACCTTCTCGACCAGCGCGACCTCGAATTTGATCTGAACCGCAGGCTTGGCCAGCGACGAGCAACCCTTGAACTTGTCCCCGCGGATCTCCTTCTCGCGGGCGCAGAACGCCGGGTGGTCGAACAGGGGATCGGGCAGGTTTCCGGACCCCATCTTCGTGACGCGCCATTCGACGCGCGAGCCCATCAGCTCCTTGAGCCCGCGATACATGGTGGAGAAGTAGGCTCCGACGTCGCCGTTGAAGCGCTCGCGCCACTCGGTGCGGCCCTTGGCCACGGTGAAGCGCAGAACCATCTCGCCCTTCGGCTCCCCGGCCCCGACCGCCAGCCGATGGGCCGCGCCCGCGAAGCCTTCGAGGAAATCGTGGCATTCGACCGGCTTGCCGAAAACGACCTTCTCCCAGCGCGAGTGAAGCTGCTTGTTCCTCTCCAAATGGCTGCGGTGGAGCTCGAAGAACTCCTCGTCCTCCTCGTTCCAGTCCGACCGCTTCTCGCGCGCCCGAAGCTCCTCGAGATGCTTGCGCCACACGGCGTCGAGGATGTCAGGATCGTCGCAGTCGTTGTCGAAGAAATACAGGGTCGACTCCGCGAGCCCCTGCTGGCGCTCGCGCGGCTTCTCGAACACGAGATGGACGCCGTCCAACTCCCATTCGAGCTCCGCGACCTCCGCCACGGCCGCCGGGTCGCCCGGCTGGGCCGCGACGAACGCCTCCAAAGCGACTCGGGCGTGGTCCGGGATCGCCTCGGCGTTGTCAGCCAATCTCTGGGCCAACTCCTCGGGGTCGATGGGCTGCCCGTTCGAGCGCATCTTCGACAGCAGCGGCGCGCGGTTCGAAAAGAGCTTCTCGAACGCCTTGCGCCACGGGCCGGCGGCTTGGCCGTAGGTCTTCGCGCTGGAGAACAGCGAGGTGTCGCGGGGAAGGCCGGCATGGGGCAGAGCCCAGCCCAACGACTCGCGGATCGGCAACCCGCGGGCGTTGGCCGCCTCGCTGGCCTTCGCGCAGAACTCGCCGAGCTGGTTGAGGGACAGGTCGGCGGCGGACATTAGGCCCTTGATGGCGGCCCGGAACACCGCGCGGTCCTCGGGGGTCGGCGCGATGCCGGCGACATGGCACGTCGCCTCGACCCATGCGTCCTCGTGGGAACGGAACTCCTTGGCCCCCAGGGCCGTGACGTGGCCAAGGGTGTCGGCGAGGTTGTGCTCGTTCCCGTTGGCGGTCAGCAGGGCTTCCTTGGCCGTTCCCGCGTTGCGGACGGCGCCGGCGTTGAGGTGCGTGACGGCCTCGGCGGGCAGGTTTTCGCCCTCGACGAGCCCCTGCGGAATCCTGACGTCGACGCGCGCGGCCAATTCCGGCTTGCCGAGGATCTCCCGGACCACGGCCGCGATCTGGGCCGGAGCCAGCTTGTCGAGCCGGAAGAGCGCGGCGGAATCCGGAAGCGATCCGTCGCTTTGGCGCGAATCGGCCATCCGGCGTTGGAGGATGTCGGCGCCGACGCGCCCGACGATGCGGTCGGCGATCATTCAGCTTCCCCTTTGGCTACGAATGGATTTTCGACGAACGAGCAGGAATCGGAGAGGCGGCGCACCAGCCCGAGGCCGACCAGACGGGCCTCGAGGTTCGAGCGGTTCTCGCTTAGGGCCTCTTGGTCGACGAGCTTGGACTGGACCAGATGGGCCCCTTCGGCGTCGCCGATCACCAGCCCGTATCTGACGCGCAGCTCGTGGAGGAATTCGTCGAACTGCATGCGCTCGTCGACGACGGAGAGGACCAGCGTTTTGAGCAGCCGGTCGTTCGGGGCGTAGCGGTTGCGGCGGGACAGGCGGCGCGAACTTAGGCCGATCGCCTTCGACCACGCGGCGTGGATCTTCCCGACGTGCTGCCCGTGGCGCGACTCGGCCCTCTCGACGAGCATGCGCACCAGATCGTCGCCGGACATCCTCGAGTAGTCGGGCTCGTCGTCGTCGGGAGTCGCCGGCGGCCACTGGAACCTCCCGCGCATCAGGGCGGCGCACTCCGCGGAAGGGTCGTCGGCGGCCAGCGCGGCCGACCATTCGGGTGCGAGCCGGACGCCTTCGACGGCGGCGCGGACCGCCCGGACGGAAAGGGCCTGGTTGAACTGGTAGGACTCCCCGGAGAGCGCCCGAACCTTCGTGCGCTCGCGGGAGACGATTTCGCAGACGATCTCGACGGGCTCGCTGTCGCCCGCCTGCTCCTTGCCCCGTTCGAGGAAGTAGAGCAGCAGGTTCAGGCCCGCGCTGGCGATCAGGTGCTCCAAGGCGTCGTAGATCGGCATGTCGCGGGACAGGATGGCCGTCCAGTCGGAGCAGAGCCGATCGAACCTCGGATGCGATTCGGGAGGCAGGTGTCCGGTGTCCCGGGCGTCGCCCGCCGTCTGCGGCGCGCCTTGGAGAACCCGCACGAGGCGGTTCATGGGGGCGGACGGATCGAACAGTCGCTCGACGAGCGCCCGTCCCAGCTCCCGGCCGCCGCTCGCGCGGCAGAGCATCAGGTAGAGAAGCTCGCCGGTGCGGGCGAAGAACCGCCGGTCGTTGGAGGCGCCGTTCGGGCCGAACCGCAAGTCCTCGTAGAGCGCGTCGGGGCCGAACGGGAACACGAACTTGGAGCTCCAGCGCTTGTTGCTGCGCGCCTCGAAGGCCGACGAGCGCAGCAGTTCGATCGCCTTGGCGAAATCGTCGAAGCAGGAGAACGCCGAGCGCAGGTAGTCCAAGTCCCCGCATTCGAGGCCCGTCGCGTCGGCGACGAACAGGTCCTTCCAAGAGGCCCACTTCTCGGCGTCCGGGACGGAGCGCGCCCGGATGGCCTCGACGTAGGGGTTGTTGAACAGGAGGGCGCGCAACCGTATCTGCCGCTGGGGCCTGTAGCGCACAATCTCGCCCGGAACCTCCGCCAGGGGGTTGTCGGCGTTCGATCCGAGGACGCAGAGGAATTCGAGCACCGCCAGATGAGGCAGTTGCTCGTCGTAGAGGCGATGGCCCCAGATCCTTTCGTCGACCGTGAAGTCGACCCCGTCGATGCGGCGCGTCATGTTTCGACCCTCACGGTCACCGGCCGGGAGAACCCGTGGCCGCTTTTTTCGACTTCGATGAAATTGAGCGTCAGCGCTCCGGCGTCCTCCTCGTCGTCCTGCGCCTTGACCGCGGCGCGGATCAGCTCGGCCTTGCGCAGGAGCTTCGCCTTGAACGCGAGCATGTCCTCGAGGCACTCGTTGGAGAAGCTGCCCGGCAGGGAGCCTTCGGAGACGCGGCAGAGGAATTCGAAGCGCACCGGGGAGAGGTTGAAGGCCACCGACCCGGACGGGCCCGGGGCGAGGGCAAGGTCGATCGAGGGCCGCTCCGTGCGCCCGTCGATCCTCACCTGCATGCCGACCCCTCCGGAGCGTCGGGCGGGAGCCTCGGTGTCGCACAGGACGCTGATCCTCGACTGCGTGAAGCCGCCGGAGCTGGCCACGAACACCTTGTCGAAGTTCTCGATCAGCAGGCCGGTCATCACGCGGTTCAACCCCTTGGCCAGACGCGCCCGAACCGACTCGTCGAGGGGCTTCTTCTCCGCGAGCGCGGCCGTCAGGTTCAGGTAGTCCCCGGCGAACCGGAACGCGGTCATGCCCCAGAAAGGATAGTCGGGCTCCGCCTCCGGAAGCGTGAAGAACAGGCGGCGGCGCTGCGATTCGAGCCGCGCGAGGAAGTCGGCCGCGCCGTCCTCCAGCCGGGCCTCTTCGTCCCCCTCCAAGTATCGGGTTTGGGACGCGCGATAGGCGGCCGTGGCCCCGTAGACGGCGTCTGCCCCGACCAGGCGTTCGAACGACCCGGAGAGCTTCGAATCGTCGGCCCCGTAGACCAGCAGGCCGTCGGCCCCGTTGGTGGTCTCCTGGCCGATCCCGAACGCCGCGAGAGCCCGGAAGACCTGGCGGTCGTTGGCGCGGCGGCGCGGAAGGTTCGCGCCGAACGCGTTGTCGTAGACGCTGCCGCGCTCGGTGTCGCCGGCGTCCTGGACCTTGGCCACCTCGGGGCAGGAGAGCAGCCCTTCCTTGGCGTCCCGGTGCCCCAGGATCATGTTCGAGACCAGCGCCAGCAGGTCGCGGACCGGAAGGTGCCACCCGTTGTGCCGTGACACCTCCACCAAGTCCCCCAGGCGGCGCGCGAAACGTCCGCCGTCGTCCTTGCCGAGCAGGCGCTCCTTGTTCTCGAAGATCGGGCACACGCGCCCGCCGGCCCTCCACGGGCAGCCCGCGCACTTCGTCCATTCGGGGTGGCCCGCCACGGCGGAGATGACCTCCTCGAGCGAATGGCGCCGGGCCGTCCGGCTCAAATCGAAGATCGCCAGCCGCTCGGGGGCGGCCCCCGCCAGAAGGAACGCGTCCTGCACGGGCTTGCGCAGCGGATGCGTCCGCCCCTGGCGCAAGCCGACGTCCCGCAACCGCTCCAGGATTTGCCCGTGGTTCGCGGCCACGACCATCACCGTCGAGTCGTCGCCCCCGAGGACCGAGCGCTCGAGCGCGGCCATGGCCTCGTCGCTTTGCGTCTGGTCGCTGATCTCGCTAAGGTCCTTGACGAAGGTCGCCTCCCTCCCGTCGGAAAGCCGCAGCATCCGGACGGGATCGGAGCCCGCCCAGGCCTTGTCCGTCCCGCCGAGCATGCGCCACAGTCCCCTGCAATGGTAGGTTTTGCCGTCGCCGGCGGTCCCCGCGATCAGGATCGATCCGGGAGCCCCCGACTCGATCCGGGAGCGCATCGCTTCGAGTTGGGGGCTGGCCAGCTCGATGGGGGCGACCTTCGCCCGGACGAGCGCCCCGGTGACAAACTCGTCAAAAAGGCTCGTGTCGTTCGGGGTCGGACCGTAGGACCGCAAGAAACGCACCCAAGCCGCCGCAGGAGGTGCCCCGGCTTCCGGTTGTCCGGCAGAAGATTCATTCATTGGCAACACCCGTAATTAATCTTGACGAACGCCCCTCCAAGATGGAGTCGAATAGCCGACTCAAGTGGGCGACGATGCAAAAGAATTATAGGGCTCCAAGAATAAATATCTCCTTGTGCTTGCTGCTTATCACCCTACAATTGAGGCAAAATCTTTAACCGTTATCACCAAAGACATATGGCATCATCCATTCGCGGCATACCTGTTTGGGATAAGCTAGCGCAATCCCTATTAGGGCAAGCTAGATAAGACTAGCGTGTTAGCAGATCCCTAATACTTGCACTAATTGGTAATTTCGAGAATTGTGTAACCGCTATCCGTATCGTCGAATTTCCCGCCCCGTACCCGGATAAAGCTGACGGTGATTCCATCGCTCTTCCGCCAACCCAGGCGAGTTGTCAATCGGCCCTGTGGTCTGGCAGTCCCGACACTCCACCATCCATTTGCCGACATCAATCTCTACGACTTCAGTGCGCACGCCTGCGCAAAAGGGGCACGGTGCAATCATGGATTCGCCATTCGTCATTGCTTGCTCCTATGTCGCCACTCCCACGGCGGGATGGGGTTGGGGTCCGCCCATAGACCACGCCTCGCCTCTTTGGCCTCACCCTCGGCAGCAAAGTAAGCCTGATCGCGTGCGTACTTTCGATAAACCATCGCCATCCCGAGCCTGACCTGCTCAAGATTGGCATTCAGTGATCCGACCATGATGGTGCAGACTTTCCGGCCGTACTTGTCGTCGGTCTCGCACACGGCACGAACCTCGCGGCCGTAGACGAGATCTGAAAGCGTTTGCTTCGACCGCTGCCCAAAAGGCTGTCCAGGCTTCTTGCTCCCATGGCCGATCTCCGGAGCATCGATGCTGGCCAGACGTGTGCGATGTTGGATACTTTCAGCATCAAGCAGGGTCAATGTATCGCCGTCCTGAATCCCAACGACCCGCCCATCGAGAACAGATGGGGCTGCGATTGCCACATGGCAAAGCAGCACGAGCAACAGAGGCGAGAGAATGTTGAGTCTGATCA
>CAYMCD010000058.1:0-1245 GCA_964388845.1 uncultured Verrucomicrobiota bacterium | reverse complement strand
CAAGGTAAGTGCGGGGCTGTGCCAATGACGATCAATTATGACAGTATTCCGCGACCAATCGGTCATTCATCCCCAGCAATGGCCTCGTTCCAACACGAAATAGCCATAATTACGTTCTCATCACCATAACCGCCGAACACATCCTTGTAGCGGTATCCAGCGGGTGTTTCATGGCCGCACTTGCATGCTGCCCATAACTCGCACAGATCCTCACCCACCTGATCAGAGTGAATGGAGAATTCAGCCTTGTTGCCGCATGTTGGGCAAGGCTCCACTATCGCACCGTCCAGAAACTTCACTTTCCGTATGTTCATCGATCGCCTATGCTACTGCCACGGCTACTGATAATTTATCCAACATCGCGTGGCCCTCGTCGGTCAGAGCTATCTGATAGCACAGCAGGCGCGCTCCATACGTGACCTTCTCAACCGTGAGGAGTCCAACGGATTGCAGGAACTGTATGTCATCTCGCTTTGCCCCGGTATCCTTCTGCGCAAGACCCGGGGATTGTCGGATCCGCTCAAGTACCGGCAGGAATTCGTCTGAAATAATTCCTCCCTGCAGGAATGCCGCCTCCCGGTGATAACGGCAGTACCAAATCTCGTTTGCAGTCTGGCGCTCCGCATCCAGCATTTCAGCTGGATTGCCAAACGATACAGCCTTAGTCATTGAGCACCCTTGATGATTGCATGGAACGCGTAAACAGGCTCCATATGGGTCCGCCATTCGCTGCTCAAACCGCAACAGTTCTTGCTCAGACACCCCACATTGCTCGGCCAATGCAAGACGAGCGGCATCCGCAGCATCCAAGTCATCGACATCGATACTGACGAGTTTTCCATTGCACCACGTTTTGATCGTGCGCTTCCCGGCATCATCGCGGAGCAATGAGTTTAGTATGGTCAGATGATGCAAGTCCTCCAGCAATACGCCAGTTTTTCGAGCAAATGCCAGAAGCGCGAGAATCGAGTCTCGGGCGTTATCGAATAAGCAGTGCAACTCGGCGGCCTTACTCGGAACCGCCGAAATATCCAGCTGCTCTGCTTTCTCGTCGATGAATTCCACCAGGTCGGCGTAGCATCTATCCCTACCGCGATAGGTCGCTTTAGGCTCATCCCCATTGCGGGGCGACGATGAACAGAAGCTCATTGACGAACATTTCCCCATTTCAGGTAATCCTCAATTCGCGACCATTTTCTATCACGTACAGTCTCACATCGCTGAGGCGGTATTGTCCGCCGGGCC
>CAYMCD010000057.1:0-20009 GCA_964388845.1 uncultured Verrucomicrobiota bacterium | reverse complement strand
GCCCGATGCGGGCCAGCGAGGCCGCGCTGCCCGGCGCGCGGCGGGCCGCCAGCACCGACACGCCCGCGAGGTCGAGGGCGGCGCGCAGCAGCCAGGCCGCCGCGGCCCCGGTTATGCCGTAGCGGCCGATCATCCCGTAGGCGGCGGCCAGGTAAAGTGGAACCTCGAGCAGGTGCCATTTCGCCGTGAGATCCGGCCGCCCGACGCCCTGCAGCAGCGAGGTGGGAATGTATGCGAGGGAGAACAGAAAGACCCCGGCCGCGAGCCACCGCATGACGGGCGCGCTGCGCAGGCCGAACTCGGGGCCCAGCCAGAGCGTGAGGCCCTCCGGCGCGAAGGCCGCCATGGCGAGGACGATCGGGAACAGCGCCACCATGAGCAGGCGCACGCTTTGCGCGAAGAGCGCGCCGGTCGCGTCGGGCCGGTCCCTGTGGTGCGCCGCGAAGGCCGGGAAGAGGACGGCGACCCAGGCGCGGGGAAGGATGAGCAGTTTGACGACGATTTCGGCCGATGTGACGTAGAACGCCACGTCGCCGACCGTCCGGATCGCGCCGATCAGGAAACGGTCCATGTGGATCATCAGCGGTTGGACGATGTTGGATACCGTCATCCATCCGCCGTAGCGCAGCAAGCCGGGCGCCTCGCGCGCGAGGAACGCCGGCCGCGCGCGCAGGCCGGGCGCCGCCCGCAGGCAGGCGGCAAAGAAGAGGAGCCATTCCGCGACGCGCCCCGCGAGCAGGACGAGCACGACCGCGTGGAGATCGCGGCTGAACGGGAGGACAAACAGGGGGCCCGCGAAGGTGAACGCGCCCATCGGGACGCGGATGAGGTTGATCAACGGGAACCGGTGGCACGCCTCCAGCGTCCCGATCAATCCGGTCACCGTGACGAGGACCGGCAGTCCGAAGGCGACCGCGCGGAAGGCGCGCAGGGTTTCCGGCTGCAGCGCGGGGTCAATATTCAGCGCGCGCCCGGCCAGCCAGGGCGCGGCCCCGTAGACGACCAGCGCGCCGAGGACGCCCAGCGCGAGCATGAGCCCCATCGCGGTCCAGAACGTCGCGGCGATGGCGCGCGGGTCGTCGCGGCCCAATTTTTCGGCGATCACCTTGGTCAGGGCGCGCCCGAGGCCGAGGTCGAAAACGCCGAAGTAGCCCACGATCATCCAGACGAGCGACAGGAGGCCGAACCGTTCCTGGCCGAGTCCCCGGATCAGAAGGGGGATGGCGAACAGGGCCACCGCCATCGGCGCGCACATGCCGGCCAGGTTCCAAATCGTGTGCCGCGCCATGCGCGCGCGGCTCTGCATGGGAGGGGTCTCGCTCATGCCGGGGCAAGGGAGGCGAACAACTGTTGGTGCTGGACGGCTACGGCGCGAATGGCGAAGCGCTCGCGCACCGAGGCGCGCCCCGCCTCCGCCCACGTCCGCGCCTGCGCGGGATCACGGAGGAGGCCGGTCAGGGCCCCGAACCAGGCCGCCTCGTCGCCGGCGGGCAGCAAGCGGCCGTTGAACCCGTCCCGCACGATGTCGAGGATTCCGCCGGTGGCCGAGGCCAGGCAGGGCAGCCCGCACGCCATGGCCTCGATCAGCGCGAGGCCAAGCGCCTCGCTCTCCGACGGGAACACAAACGCATCCGCGGTGCCGAGGTGCTCCGCCACGCGATCCGTGTAGCCGGTGAATCGGACGGAGCGCTCGAGCCCATGCCGCGCGACGAACGCGCGGAGCTCCTCCTCGCAGGACAGGAATTGCGACCCGCCTCCCCCGATCAACAGCAGGCGGGCGGCCGGGTGTTCCGGGGCCAACCGGGACCAGACTCGGAGCAACAGCTCGAGCCCCTTGCCGCGGTTCAGCTTGCCCGAGTAGGCGAACACGAAGCCCTCCGCGAAGCCCCACTCGGCGCGCAGGCGGTCGCGCGTTTCGCGGTCGGGCGGGGCGAACCGGGCGAAATCAATCCCGTTGGTGATCGTCGCTATTTTTTCCGGGGGGACGCCGCAGGCCGTGAATTCCTCGCGGATGACACGCGAGATGGCGAGGTAGGCGTCCGCCCGCCGATAGGCGCGGTTCCGGAGGCGGACGGCCGCGCGCACGAGCGGGTTCAACCCCTTTTTCGCCTGCCCGGCATTCTGGAAGACGAATGCGCCGGAGAGTTCCCCGCAGGCCTCGGCGCGCAGCACCACGCGCTTCCGCAGGAGGCAACCGGCGAGGATGCCCGCCATTCCGAGCACGCGCAATCCGCAGACATAAATGATTTCGTAGTCGCGCCGGCGCCGGAACAGGGCCGACACGGCCGGCAGCAACATGGCGTACTTTCCGAATCGCGGCAGGCCCGGCGGTCCGACGCGCAGGACTCGCGCGCCGTCCACCGTATCCTCCGCCGCGAGCCCGCGCTCGTGCCGCCGGGTGAGCACGAAGGCCGGGGTGCCCAGCGCGTTGAGTTCGCGCGCCAGCAGGCGGGCGTGGGTTTCGCCGCCGCCCACGCGGGGATGGAACGATGCGATCAGGAGGCACACGGCGGGTTTTTCGCGGACGGGCGGGGGCGGCATGCCGGTGGGGCGCACGGGTTCAGCGGGGTTGGACGCCGGGCTGGAACGCCGCGAGCACGGGGGTCCCCATCCGGCGCGTCAGGCTCAGCCGTTCGGGCAGCCACTCCAGCGCGGTTGAGAGGGCGGGTTGTTTGAGTGTCCGGTGCAACACCATCGGCCAGAAGAACTGGCCCTGGCGGATCATCGGGGCGCACCCCGCCTCGCGAAAGGCGTCGAGAACCTCCCGGTGCGTGAAGTTCCGCCAGACGCGCGTATTTTTTTCCATCTTCTTCTTGGCCTCGAACAGCCACGGGGCCAGGGCGTTCAGGCCCCCGGCGTGGGGATAATCCACCACGACGATGTTCCGCGCCACGCGGGCGAGTTCGCCGATCAGCGCCCGCCATTGCCCGCAGTGCGGCAGGAGGCGGACGCTGACAACCGCGTCGAACGCGCGATCCGGAAAGGGGAGCGCAACGACATTCCCAACCTCGAATCGGCAGCGCGGATTCTCCAGGACGCCGCGAAGTCGCGCCGCGCAAACCGGCGCGCTTCCGAGGACGGTGACCTCATAGCCCTCCCGGACCAGCGGCGCGGCGAGCTGGCCGTGGCCGCCGCCGACATCGAGGACCGTGTGCGCGCCGGCGCGTTGAAGCGACTCCAGCACGCCGCGTTCCTGGCAGCGCAACATCCACGCCCCCGTCGGCCCCGAAAAGCGCGCGGCATAGCCGTCGGATGCGGTTTCGATGTCCGCTGTTTCAGGAAAGGCGCCTGGGGCGGGTGTATCCATGCGGGTGGAACGTGCCAGAATTTCGGGCGGCTGTAAAATTCCTTTCGGGGCGCCCGCCCCGTGATGGACGTCGCGCGAGGTTTGGTGTACCGTTTTCGCAGTGAAAATCATCGCGCATCGGGGCGCTTCGCAGGAGGCCCCTGAGAATACCATCCCCGCCATTCACCTGGCCTGGCAGGAAAAAGCCGACGGTGTAGAAATTGACGCGCGGGTGACCTCCGACGGACGGATTGTGCTGATGCACGACGCCAACACCGCGCGCACGGCGGCCGTGAATCTGGAGGTGGGCGACCAGATCTGGGACGCGATCCGCCAGCTGGATGTGGGCAAGTGGAAAAGTCCCCGTTTCCGCCTGACCACGATCCCGTTGTTCCGCGATGTCCTTAAGATATTGCCCGGCGGCCGGGAACTCTGGGTGGAGATCAAATGCGGCGCGGAAATCATTCCGGCGCTCCAGCGGGAGCTCGACGTCCGGCGTCCGCCGGCGTCCGCGATGTGCCTGGTGGGGTTCAGCGCCCACATGATGGGCGATCTCAAGAAATATTTTCCCGCCTACCGCGCCTTCTGGAACATCGAGGCCCGCGGGAAAACGGGCGCGCCCTCGCCCTGGCTCGCGGATCGCATGATCGAGCAGGCGCGCGCGTACGGCCTGGACGGCCTCAGTGTCGGCGTGTCGGACGCGGTTGACGAAGGCTTCATAGAGAAGGTCCACGGCGCGGGTCTCGAGCTGGTGGCGTGGGTGGTGGACGACGAGCACACCGCGTTGCGGCTCGCGCGGGCCGGGCTGAAGGCCGTGATGACGAACAAGCCCGGCTACCTGCGCCACCGGCTGCGCGAGCACGGGGTGAGTTGAACCGGCCGGGGGCCATCGCCGGGGCGCTCGAATCGGCGTTCGCCCGGTACCACCGGCGGGCCTTCATCGAGAAGGATCCGCTCGACCGCGTGCTCCGTTATGCCCGTTGCGAGGACCGCGAGGTGGTCGGCCTTCTCGCCGCGACCCTGGCCTTCGGCCGCGTCGCCCATATCCTGGCGAGCCTGGACAGGGTGTTGGACCGGCTGGGGCCGAGCCCGGCCGCTTTCGTGCGCGAGGCGGGCGGACCGGCCCTCGCGCGCGCCGTGCGCGGATGCCGCCACCGGTGGGTGACCGGCGACGCGATCGCGAATCTCCTCGTCGCGGCCGGCCGGATGCTGCGGCGCCACGGCCGGTTGGGCGCGTCGTGGTCGGCCGCCCGCCGCGAGACCGACGCCGACACCCACGACACGCTGGCGCGATGGATCGCGGAATGGGACCGGCACGGGCTGCGGCCCGGCAACGCGCTGGTGCCCCGGCCGGAGCGGCGCTCCGCGGCCAAGCGGCTGCACCTCTATCTCCGGTGGATGATCCGGCGGGACCCGATTGATCCCGGCGGCTGGTCCGATTCGCCCGCGCGCCTGCTGGTTCCGCTCGATGTGCACATGCATCGGATCGCGCGCCGGCTCGGGTTCACCCGCCGGCGTTCGGCGGACCTCGCCGCGGCGCGCGAGGTCACGGCGGGTTTCCGGCTGGTGGATCCGTCCGACCCGGTCCGTTTCGATTTTGCGCTGACGCGCCCGGGCATCCGCGACGGCGACACCCTCGCGCCGATCCGGGATGCCCTGATCCGCGAGGGCCCCGCATCCCAACCGGTGCTTGCACGGCGGGCGGCGGGTCGGTAGATTCCAGCCTCGCTCAACCTCAAAGGAACTTATGCCCGGTGGTAAAGAAGATATCATTGAAGTGGACGGCACCGTCACCAAGGTGCTGCCGGCCACCATGTACCGAGTGAAACTGGCCAGCGGCCAGGAAATCCTTGCCCACATTTCGGGCAAGATGCGGAAGCACTTCATCAAGATTACGAACGGCGACCGGGTGAAGGTGGAGATGTCGCCCTACGACCTGACCAAGGGCCGGATCACGTTCCGCCACCGCGTTTGACGCGGGCCGGGGCGAGGCGCATCAGCGCCAGCGCGTCCCGGAAATCCGGCGGCAGCGCGGCCTGCGCGCGCCGCGGCTCGCCCGATGCCGGGTCCCGCCAAGCGATCCGCCACGCGTGCAACATCTGGCGGGACAATTGCCGGAGCCGCTCGTCGTGGATGGCGCGCGTCGCATAGGCGCGATCGCCGGCGAGCGGATAGCCCGCCGCCTGCAAGTGCAGGCGGACCTGGTGGGTCCGCCCGGTCCGCGGGCGGGCCTCGATATATGCCGCATCGGCGTTCCGCCGCAACAGCCGGCATTCCGTCAGCGCCGAAAGGCCTTCCAGCGGGCGTTCGATGCGCGCCAGTGTCGGGGGGAAGGGCCCGATGACGATGGCCTGGTAGACCTTGTCAATTTCCCGCGCCTCGAACTGGCTTTCGAGCGCGGCCCGGGCGGCCTCCGTTCGCGCGAATAGCAGGCATCCGCTGGTGTCACGGTCCAGGCGGTGCACGGGACGGATGCCCGGATCGCGGGAGCGCAGCCTCGACTCCGCGCTGTCCGGGCCGGTGCTCGGCATCCCGGCCGGCTTGTCCACGACCACGCACGCCCCGTCCTCGTGCAGGATGCGAAGCGCGGCGGGCGCCGGCGTGGAACGGGCCGCGCCGGCGAGTTCGACCAGGTCGCCGCGGCGCAGCGGGTGGTGGGCCATCCACACCCGGCGTCTGTTGACAAAGATGCCGCGCTCGTCGAGGCGGCGTTTGGCCTGCTTGCGCGAGAGACCCAGCCGGTTCATCAGGAACCGGTCGAGCGCCATCCCGCTTTCCGGCTGGCGCACTTCGAGCTGGGTTTGTGCTGACATCCCGGCACCATAGCGCCGGCGGTCCGGCTTGCCCAGTCCGGCGTGCGTCGGATGGCCTGAAATGAAAAGACACCCGCCGCGCGGCGGGTGGGTTGTTTCACCTCCCGACCTTCGTCCATCACGCGGCGGGCGTGGGAATCGAGGCGCGCCGCGGGCGGCCCAAGGCTTGATTCACGGGAAGGCGGCGGGTAACGTCTTCCCCTTCCATTTAAGCGCATCCGGAGACGATATGAAGAAAGTGCTCATCCCCACCAAGCTCAACCCCGTTGTGACGGAAATCCTCAGCGCCGCCGGTCGCTATGCCGTCGTGATGGAGGAGACGACCGATCTCGCCGGCCTGGCCCGGCGCCATCCGGATGCGTACGCGATGATTGTCCGCAGCGAAAAGGTGACCCCGGAGGTGATGGATGCGATGCCGGGCCTCCGCGTGATCGTGCGCGCGGGCTCCGGGTACGACACGATTGACGCCAAGTACGCGCGGAAGAAGAACATTGACGTGATGACGACGCCGGGCGCGAACGCGAACGCCGTCGCGGAGGAGGTCGTCGCCCTGATGCTCGCGGACGCGCGCCACCTGATCAAGGCGGACGCCTCCTGCCGGGCCGGGCAGTGGGAGAAGAAGGCGTTCATGGGCCGGGAGATCAGCGGCAAGACGGTCGGCATCGTGGGGCTGGGCGCGATCGGGCAGCTGGTCGCCCGGCGCCTTTCGGGGTTCGAGTGCCAGGTGATCGGCTACGATCCCGTGATCGCGAAGGACCGGGCCGACCAGCTCGGCATCGAATTGGTTGATCTGCCCACGCTGTTCGCGCGGGCGGACTATGTCTCCCTGCACATCCCGGAAAACAACGAGACCCGCGGGCTGGTGAACGCGGCGCTGCTCGGGCGGATGAAGAAGGGCGCGACGGTGATCAACTGCGCGCGGGCCGGTGTCGTCAACGAGGCGGATCTGCGCGCCGCGAAGGCGGCGCTCGGGCTTCGTTTCCTCAACGATGTTTACGCGAAGGACGCCGAGGGGCCCAAATCGGTCGCCGACATCGCCGACATCATGTTGCCGCATCTCGGCGCGAGCACCCGGGAGGCGAACACCAAGGCCGCCGCGCTGGCGGCGCAGGAATTGATCGAGTTCGACGAAAAGGGGATCTCCACCTACATCGTCAACCGGGACATCCCGCCGGGCCTCGACGAGGCCTACGGCGAGCTGGCCTACACGCTGGCGAAGCTGGCGCGGTGCTTCCTCGGCCGCGAGGCGAACCTGAAACTCATCGAGACGAGTTTTTACGGGACGCTCAAGCCCTATGCGCAGTGGCTGCTGGTCCCGATCGTGGCCGCCCTGAACGAGGATTTCGACCGGTCGCTGAATTTCCCGGCGGCGCGGAAGTATCTCGCGGACCGGGGCGTTGATTACAACGACCGCGAGACCGACGAACGCAAGGGGTTCGAGAATTCCATCACGCTGGACCTGACCGGCGGCACGGAGGACGGCGCGCTGCAGGCCATCAGCATCCGGGGCACGGTGACCGAAAACACCATCATGATTTCGCGCATCAATGAATTCAACAATCTCTACTTCGTGCCGCGCGGCCACACCGTGGTGTTCACCTACAGCGACCGGCCCGGCGTGCTGGGCCGGATCGGCGCCGCGCTGGCGGCGGCCGGCGTCAATATTGATGACGTGCGCAATCCGCACGACCTCAAGGGGCGCGAATCCATCGCGATCCTGATGGTCAACCGGGCGGTGCCGCAGGACGTTCTCCAGGCGATCGGCCGGGAGATCGCCGCGACCCGCCATTTCACCGTGGAGCTGTGAGCGAAGGGATGAACGGCGAGCGCACAGCCGGCGGCGGATTCGACGTGGCGTATGTGGCCCGTCTGGCCCGCCTGCGCCTGACGGACGACGAGCGGGCGCGCCTGCAGCGCCAGATCGAGCAGATCCTCGCCCATGTGGACGAATTGAAGCGGGTGGATGTCGCCGCGCTCGATCCGATGACGCGCGCGGTGGATGTCGAAAACGCACTCCGCGCCGACGATCCGGTCCCGGGCCTGGACCATGAGGCCGTCATGTCCAACGCGCCCGCCCAGCGGCAGGGCCAGTTCATCGTGCCGCGCATCATCGAGTGACCATGAGCGACCCGACGACCTTGACCGCCGCCGAGGCCGCGCGCCGGATCCGATCCGGTGAATTGACCTCCGTGGCCCTTGTGGAGGCGCTGCTGCGGCGCATTGACCGGCTGGACGGCCGGATTGGCGCCTTCCTTGCCCTCGATCGGGAGGACGCCCTGCGCCAGGCATCGGAGGCCGACGCGCGCCGGGCCCGGGGCGAAGAGGCGCCGCTGCTGGGCGTGCCCATCGGCATCAAGGATGTCCTCAACGTGGCCGGGCAGCCCTGCACATGCGGGTCGCGCCTGTTGGAGGGCTATCGCGCGCCGTACGATGCGACGGCGGTCGCGCGCCTGCGGGAGGCGGGGGCCGTCCTGCTGGGCCGGCTCAATATGGACGAGTTCGCGATGGGGTCGAGCACCGAGAATTCCGCCTGGCAGCTGACGCGGAATCCCTGGGACCCCGCGTGCGTGCCCGGCGGTTCGAGCGGTGGGTCCGCCGCCGCGGTGGCCGCGGACCTCGCGTGCGCGGCGCTGGGCACCGACACCGGCGGATCCATCCGCCAGCCGGCCGCGCTCTGCGGCTGCGTGGGGCTCAAGCCGACCTACGGGCGTGTTTCCCGCTACGGGCTGGTGGCGTACGCCTCGTCGCTGGACCAGATCGGGCCGTTGACCAAGGATGTCCGCGATGCGGCGCTGGTCCTCAACGCCCTGGCGGGCCCGGATCCGCGTGATGCGACCACGCTGGACGTTCCGCCGATTGATTTTACCGCGGCGCTCGGGCGCGACCTGAAGGGGATGCGGCTGGGCCTGCCCGACGAATACTTCATTCCGGGCCTGGATCCGGAAGTCGAAGGGGCCGTGCGCGCGGCGGTGGAGCAGTGCCGCGCGCTCGGCGCTGAAATCGTCCCGGTCAGCCTCCCGCAGACGCGGTTTGCGATCGCGACGTACTACATCGTCGCGACGGCGGAGGCGTCCGCGAACCTGGCGCGGTTCGACGGCGTGCGGTACGGCCGGCGCGTGGACGGCGCGGATCCGATCGAGCTTTGCGAACGGACCCGCTCGGCCGGGTTCGGCCCGGAGGTGAAGCGCCGGATCATCCTGGGCACCTACGTGTTGAGTTCGGGGTATTACGACGCCTATTACCTGCGCGCCCTCAAGGTCCGGCGCTGGATCCGCGCGGGTTTCGACGAGGCGTTCCGCTCCTGCGACGCGCTGCTGACGCCGACCTCGCCGACTCCCGCGTTCCGTTTCGGGGAGCGCACGGAGGATCCGCTGCGGATGTACCTGAGCGATATCTTCACGGTGACCGTCAATCTCGCCGGCATCTGCGGCATTTCCGTGCCGTGCGGATTTTCGTCCGGCGGCCTGCCGATCGGGTTGCAGGTCATCGGCCCCGCGCTCGGCGAGCAGGCGATCCTGCGCGTGGCCCATGCGTACGAGAGGAGCACCGGCTGGCATACCCGGCGCCCGGAGATTCCCGCATGAACTGGGCCGCCGCCATCGGGCTCGAGGTGCACGTCCAGCTCCGCACGCGGACGAAGATGTTCTGCGGCTGTCCGAACGCCTTTGGCGCGGCGCCCAACACGCTGGTGTGCCCGGTGTGCCTGGGGTACCCCGGCGCGCTGCCGGTGGCCAATGCCGAGGCCATACGGCTGACGGTCTGCGCGGGCCTGTTGCTCGATGGCCGGATCAACCTGTCGAGCAAGTTCGACCGGAAGAATTATTTCTATCCGGACCAGGCGAAGAACTACCAGATCTCGCAGTACGACCAGCCGCTCTGCCTGGGCGGCCACCTCGACATCCGCGTCGCCGACGCGGCGCGCCGCATCGGGTTGACGCGCATCCACCTGGAGGAGGACGTTGCCAAGAACATCCATTTCGAGGCGGAGAGCGGCGTTGATTTCAACCGCGCGGGCGCCCCGTTGATGGAGATCGTCACCGAGCCGGACCTGCGCAGCCCGGACGAGGCGCTCGCCTTCCTCCAGGAACTGAAGCAGGTCCTGCACCACGGCGGCATCAGCGAGTGCAACCTCGAGCAGGGGAACATCCGGTGCGACATCAATTGCAGCGTGCGCCCGGAGGGGGCGGACCGCCTCGGCACGAAGATCGAGATCAAGAACATGAACACCTTCCGGGGCGTCCACCGCGCGCTGCAGCACGAAATCCCGCGCCAGATCCGCGAGCTGGAGCGGGGGCGGGCGATCGCGCAGGAGACGCGGCGGTGGGACGACGACGCCGGGCGGACGGAGTCCATGCGCGGCAAGGAGGATGCGCACGACTACCGCTACTTTCCCGAACCCGATCTGCCGCCCGTCCGGTTGGGGGCGGATCAGGTGGAGGCGTGGCGGCGGGGCCTGCCCGAGCTGCCGGCGGCGCGGCGCGAGCGGTTCGTCGCGGGCCACGGGCTGCCCGCGTACGACGCCGGGGTCCTGGTCGCCGACAAGGACGTCGCCGATTATTTCGAGGAAACCGTTCAAGCCGGCGCCCCCGCGAAGGCGGCGTCCAACTGGATCATGACCGAGCTGCTGGCGCGCGTCGCGGAAACCGGCGCGTCGGTCCGCTCGCTGGCCGTGAAGCCGCCGGCCCTGGCGTCGCTGATCGGCCTGGTCGAGAACCGGACGATCAACGGCTCCACCGCGAAAGACGTCCTCGCGGAGATGCTCTCCGGCGGCGGCGACCCGCGCGCGATGGTCGAGCGGCGCGGGCTGGCCCGGGTCAGCGACGCCGGCGCCATCGAGGGGTTCGTGGCGCAGGCGCTCGCCGCCCACGAGCGCTCCGTGCGCGATTACAGGGCCGGGAAGCAGGCCGCGTTCGAGTTCCTCGTGGGCCAGGTCATGCGCCTGAGCCGCGGCAAGGCCGATCCGCAACTGGTCCGCGACGCGCTGAAGAAGCAGTTGGGATGACATCCCGTGAGTGCCGCCCGTTGACACTGCGGGGCGTTCGGCGCTAGGCTCTTTTTCAATTCGGAGCAACCCAACGCCCGGTGGCCGCGTGACCGCGAACGACGAATACGTAATAGAAATCCTCGAAAGCGTGGGGCTGATCAGCCACCAGCAGGGGGCCGACACGCTGCAGGCCGCGCAGGCCCAGGACCGCCCCGCGATCGAGGTGCTGGCGGAGCGCAAGTACGCCAGCAAACCGGACGTGTTGAAGGCCCTGGCCAACCAGTTCGGCATGGAGTTCATCAGCCTGGCGGGCGTTGATCTCGAGCAGGAAGTCATTGACCTGGTCCCCGGCGAGGTCGCGCGCCGCTACAAGATCATCCCGATCTACCGGAACGAAAACACGATCACCGTCGCGCTGAGCGACCCGCTGGACGTGGAGACGCTGGACAGCCTCCGCTATGTGCTTCGCTGCGACGTCGCCGGCGTCGTGGCCGTCCCCGAGGAAATCGAGGCGGCCCTGAACCGCCACTATCCCTCGACGGGCACCACGGTCGCCTCCCTGCTCGACGAGATGACGGAGGGATCGGTGCAGGCCCCGCCGGAGGGCACGCCGAAGCTCGAGGGGGAGGATGAAGTCACCGACGCCGATGCGCCGATCATCAAGCTGGTCAGCCTGATCATCCTCGAGGCGTTTCGGAGCCGCGCGTCGGACATCCACCTCGAACCGCTGGAGCGGAAATTCAGGGTGCGCTACCGGGTGGACGGCGTCCTGCACGAGGTGGAGAGCCCGCCGAAACGCCTGCAGTCGGCGGTCGTCAGCCGCGTGAAGATCATGGCGAACATGAGCATCGCGGAGAAACGCCTCCCGCAGGACGGCCGGATCCAGATCAACGTCATGGGCCGGGACCTGGATCTCCGGGTCTCCTCGATCCCATCCAACCACGGCGAGTCCATCGTGATGCGGATCCTGGACAAGGAGAGCCTCTCGCTCGGGCTGCCCAAGCTCGGGTTCTTCTCGGACGACCAGCAGACCTTCGAGCGCCTCATCGGACTCTCCGACGGGATCATCCTGGTCACGGGCCCGACGGGCTCCGGAAAGACCACGACGCTGTATGCATGCCTGAACCACATCAACAAACCCGACCGGAAGATCATCACGGTGGAGGATCCGGTCGAATATCAGATGTCGGGCATCAACCAGGTGCACGTGCGTTCGGACATCGGGCTCACCTTCGCGTCGGCGCTGCGCTCGATTCTGCGCCAGGCGCCGAACATCATCATGATCGGCGAAATCCGCGACATCGAGACGGCCGAGATCGCGGTGAACGCCTCGCTGACGGGCCACCTGGTGTTCTCGACGCTGCATACGAACGACGCGCCGAGCGCGGTGACGCGGCTGATAGACATCGGGGTCAAGCCCTTCCTCGTCGCCTCGTCCACGCGCGCGATCATGGCCCAGCGGCTCGTGCGCAAGATCTGCGAGCGCTGCAAGGAGCCGGTCCAGCCGACCGACGCCGAGCTGCGCGTGCTCGGCGGTCTGGCCGGACAGGTGACCTCCGCGCAGCTGTACCGCGGGCGCGGGTGTTCGGAATGCAACCACACCGGGTACCGGGGCCGGATCGGCATTTTCGAGATTTTCCTCATCAACGACGAGGTGCGGCACATGATCTACGAGCGCGTCTCGGCCTCGCACCTGCGCACGCGGGCCCGCGAACTCGGCATGCGCACGCTGCGCGAGGACGGGGTGCGGAAGGTGGTTGCCGGCCAGACCACGCTGGAGGAAGTCGTGCGGACGACCATGGGGGATGCCAACTAGCCATGACCCTGCGCTCCGAAGAGATCCAGATGAACGACCTGCTCGACCTGGTGATCGAGGAGGGGGCCTCCGACCTCCACCTGGGCGTCGGGCTGCCGCCCGTGATCCGCCTGCACGGACGGCTGCAGCCCATAGACAGCGAACTCCTGCGCCCGCAGGACACCGAGCGGCTGATGAAGGCCATTGCGCCGCCCGAGCACCAGGCCCGCCTGACGGAGAACGGCGGCACCGATTTCGGTTTCGGCCACCAGGACCGCGGCCGCTTCCGCGTGAGCCTGTTCCGCCAGCGGGGCAGCATCGCGCTGGTCCTGCGCCTGATCCCGAGCAGGCTGCTCTCGCTCGAGGAAATCGGGCTGCCCCCGGGCCTCAAGGACCTGCTGTTCAAGCCGCGCGGCCTGATCCTCGTGACCGGCCCGACCGGGTCGGGCAAGACCACGACGCTGGCCAGCATGATCAATGTGATCAACGAGCTGCGCGACGTGCACATCATCACGGTGGAGGATCCGATCGAGTATTACCACCCGCACAAGAAGAGCGTGTTGACGCAGCGCGAGGTGGGCGTGGATGTGCCGAGTTTCAGCGAGGCGCTCAAGCGCGGGTTGCGCCAGGATCCCGATGTGATCCTGGTCGGCGAGATGCGGGACCTCGAAACCATCCAGGCGGCGATCACGGCGGCGGAGACGGGACACCTCGTCTTCGCAACCCTGCACACGACGGGCGCGGCCCGGACGGTTGACCGGATCGTGGACGCCTTTCCCATGGAGCAGCAGAACCAGGTGCGGACCCAGCTGGCCTCGAGCCTTGAGGCCGTCATTTCGCAGCTCCTCCTGATCCGGCAGGACCGCCCCGGTCGCGTGGCGGCATTCGAGATCATGGTGGCGACGCCGGCCATCCGGGCGCTCATCCGCGACAACAAGACGTTCCGGATCACCTCCGACATCCAGACCGGCGCGAAATTCGGCATGATGACGCTGGACGACAGCCTGGTCGGCCTCTATGAGCGCGGGATCATCAGCTACGAGGAAGTGGTGACCAGCGCGCAGGACATCGAATCCGTGACCCAGAAGATCCAACCGAAAGGACGCCGCTAGGCCGGTCCCATGTCTGATGGCGAATTCAAGGATCCGCTGCTGCAACAGTTCCTCGAGGACGGCCTCGTTTCGGCCGCGCAGGCCGAGGAGGTCGCCGACGAGCACGAGCGCACGGGAAAGCCGGTGCGCGAGGTGCTCATGGATATGGAAATCCTGCGCGAGGACGACCTGCTGCAGGCGGTCGCCCGCCATTTGGGCACGCAGGTCATTGACCTCAATCATACCGACATCCCGCCGGCCGCGCTGAAGGCCCTGCCGGGCAGCGTGGCCCGGATGTATAACGTGGTGCCCGTCGAGGCGGACGGCCAGTCCATCGTGCTGGCGACGTTCGACCTGTTGAGCCCCGAGGTGATGGACGAACTGAACTTCGTGCTCACCCGCGATGTCTCCTTCGTGGTGGCGAAAGAGGAGGCCGTGCGAAACTTCCTCAACCAGCACTATGGCGACGCCAGCGAATCGGTGAACGAAATGCTGTCCGCGCTCGAGAGTGAGCTGGAGCATGTCGGCGAGACCGCGACCCATGTCAAGGGCGGCGACCCGACCGCCGAGATCGAGGAACTGGCCAACCAGGCGCCCGTGATCCGCTTTGTGAACCTGGTCCTTTTCCAGGCGGTCAAGGACCGCGCGTCCGACGTCCACTTCGAGCCGTTCGAGAATGAATTCAAGATCCGTTATCGCGTGGACGGCGCGCTGTATGAGATGGCCCCGCCGCCCAAGCACCTCGCGCTGCCGGTCATCTCCCGTATCAAGGTCATCTCGGGGCTCAACATCGCGGAGCGGCGCCTGCCGCAGGACGGGCGGATCCAGCTGCCCGTCGGGGGGCGGCAGATTGACTTCCGCGTGTCCACGCTGCCCACCCAGTTCGGCGAGAGCGTGGTGTTGCGCGTCCTCGACCGCAGCGCGGTCCAGCTGGACCTCCAGAATCTCGGCATGCCCGAGGATGTGTTCAACGCCTTCTGCGCCGACATTGACAAGCCGAACGGCATCGTGGTCGTGACGGGGCCCACCGGATCGGGGAAGACGACCACGCTCTATTCCGCGCTGCGCCGCCTGAACACGATTGACTCCAAGCTGCTCACCGCGGAGGAGCCGGTCGAGTACGACATCGAGGGCATCATCCAGATTCCCGTCCACGAGGCCATCGGACTGACCTTCGCGCGCGTGCTGCGCTCGTTCCTGCGCCAGGACCCGGACATCATCATGGTCGGCGAAATCCGGGACAAGGAGACCGCGGAAATCGCCATCCAGGCCTCTCTGACCGGGCACCTGGTGTTCTCGACGCTGCACACGAACGACGCGTCCGGCGCCGTGACGAGGTTGATTGACATGGGGGTCGAGCCGTTTCTCATTTCCTCGACGCTGGAGGGCGTTCTGGCCCAGCGCCTTGTCCGCACGATCTGCCCGGACTGCAAGCAGCCGTACCAGCCGGACAAGGAGGTCGTGCAACTGCTGGGCCTGACGGCGGATCAGGTGCAGGACCGTCCGTTCTATCACGGCACGGGTTGCATGCGGTGCAACGAGACCGGCTACCGCGGGCGCCGCGGGATCTACGAGTACATCCGCGTGAGCGACCCGATCCGCGACCTCATCAACGAGCGCAAGCCGACGATCATCATCCGCGACAAGGCCATGGAGATGGGCATGCGCACCCTGCGGCAGGACGGCATCCGCTGCATCCTGGACGGCTACACGACCGTCGAGGAAGTGCTGAAGTACACGTGACGCCGGTCCGGGCCGACAGCGCCAGGCCACAGCAAAAGGCGTGACATGGCGCGCGCCCGACGGTATGTGTTTCGCGCGTTTCACAACAACATGAGAGCACACGCATGAACTTTCCGCGCGAAAGCGGCATCCTTCTGCACATCACCTCGCTGCCCGGCCGCCACGGCATGGGCGATCTGGGTCCCTCCGCGCGCGCCTTCGCGGACCAGCTGGTGGAGATGGGCCAGCACCTGTGGCAGATCCTGCCGCACGGGCTCACGGGCTATGGCGATTCGCCCTACCAGTCCTTTTCGACCTTCGCCGGAAATCCGCTCTTCATCAGCTTTGACCTCCTGGTGGAGGACGGACTCCTGCACCAATGGCACCTGGACCGGTTTCCCCCGTTCCCGGAGGACCAGGTGGACTACGGCCCCGTGATTGCCGCCCGGACGGCGATCCTGCGCACGGTCTGCCGCACCTTCGAACGGCATGCCACGCCCGCGCAGAAACAGGCCTTCGCCGAATTCTGCGAGCGGAACGCCGAGTGGCTCGAGGATTTCGCCCTGTTCATGGCCCTCAAGGAGGCGCACAACCTCGAGCCGTGGCACACGTGGGCGCCCGAGCTGGTCCGCCGCGATCCGGAGGCGTTGCGGCACGCGCGCCGCCAGTACCGCACAGCCGTCCGGAACGCCAAGATCCTCCAATGGATATTCGACGACCAGTGGCACCGCTTCCGGCTCTATTGCCGCGACCGCGGGATCAAGATCGTCGGCGACATCCCGATCTTCGTCGCGCACGACAGCGCCGATGCGTGGGCGAACCCGGAGTTGTTCTTCATCGAGCCCGGCGGCCGCTGCAGCGTGGTCGCGGGCGTGCCGCCCGACTATTTCAGCGCCACCGGCCAGCTGTGGGGCAATCCGCTGTACCGGTGGGATGCGCACAGGGCGCAGGACTACGCATGGTGGGCCGCGCGCCTGCGCAAGATATTCCAGATGGTGGACATCGTCCGGATTGACCACTTCCGCGGCTTCGCGGGGTACTGGGAAATTCCGGGCGACGCGGAAACCGCGATCAACGGGCGGTGGGTGCCGGGGCCCGGCGCGGATCTCTTCCATGCCTTGAAGCGTCACCTCGGCGACGTCGCGATCATCGCCGAGGATCTCGGCATCATCACGCCCGATGTGGATGCGCTGCGGGACCAGTTCAACTTCCCCGGCATGCGGGTGCTGCAATTCGCCTTCGGCAACGACGCAAAGGCCGCCGAGTACCGCCCCGAGAGTTATCCGCCCAACTGTGTCGTGTACACCGGCACGCACGACAACGATACGACCGTCGGCTGGTTCCGCAGCGAGCCGGGCGAGGGCAGCACGCGGAGCCGCGAGGAGATTGACGCGGAGCGCCGCGCCATCCTCCACTACCTCGGCAGCGACGGCGGCGAGATCCACTGGGACCTCATCGCGCTCGCGATGCGTTCACGGGCCAACACCACGGTGTTCCCCCTGCAGGACCTGCTCGGCCTGGGCACGGAGGCGCGCATGAACGTGCCCGGCACCAAGAGCGGAAACTGGCGCTGGCGGCTCCAGCCCCACATGCTTACGCCCGAAATCAAACAGCGCTTGCGACAGTTGACCGGGGAAACCGGCCGCATCCACGCCTGACCGGCGCGGGGCGCACGCATTTCGGGCGGGAAAGGAGTCCGTGTCCCAAACCCCGCCGCGCAGCCGGCCCTCGCCGTGTTGGGCGATCGTCGCCGCATGGACGCTCGCGATATTCGCCGCCGTTCCGTTCGCGCGCGAAGTCCAGCGGCGCATGGACGCGGAGTTCGGGGCCGGGTCCCTCCGCACGCTTTCAATCGCCCTGGTCATGGCCGCCGCGGCGATCGCGGCGCTGCAGACCGTGCGCGCGGCCCGCTGGCGCCTCCCGCTCAACCGCCTCCTTCCGCTGGCTGGCGTCGCCCTGCTGTTCCTGTTCGCCATCCGCGGGCTGACCGACAAGCCGGCGGAGGCCGTGCACTTCATACAATACGGCGTCCTCTCCGTGCTCGCGTATGCGGCGTTTGCGCGGCGCCGTCGGGATCGTCTCGCGCATATGAACGCCGTGCTGTACTGCGCGCTGGCCAGCCTGGTGGACGAGGTCGTTCAATGGCTCCTCCCCGGGCGCTACTGGGACATCCGCGACGTGCGCAACAACATCGGGGCGGCCGTTCTCGCGCAGACGGGCATCCTGGCCGGATTCCGTCTGCCGGTTCCGCCCAGCCCGCCGTCGCCGCGCAGCGTCCGCATCGCCGCCCGGTTGGCGGCCGTTTTTGCGATCGCCCTGGCGCTGTGCTACAGCAACACCCCCGCGTCGAACGCGCGCGTCGCGGGGGTGATGCCCCGCCTCGCGTTCCTGCTCGACCAGGACCACGCGATGGCGGAGTTCGGATTCCGCCACGTGGAACCCGGGATCGGCCGCTTTTATTCGCGCTTTTCGCTGGCGTCGCTCGCGGAACTCGACGCGGCGCGCGGCCCGGAGGTCGGCGCCATCCTGCGCCACTACAGCACCGCGGACAGCTACACGAATTTTCTGCGCCGGTTCACCCCCGCCCGCGACCCGTACACCCATGAGGCGATGGTGCGGTATTTCCGGCGGAACCACTACCTCGGCGTCCTGCCGAAGCACCGTTTCGATCCCGACGAGTACCGCCGCCACCTCACGGTGGCGTTCCGCGAAAACCAGATCCTCGAACGCTATTATTCCAACACCCTGGCCCATACCGGGTCCGCGTGGACGGACGAACTCAAGGAGGCCCTGGCCGGAAATCTTTCGACCCGCCGCTACACCAGCGAGGTGGGCGAGCACATCATCCATCGCGTGGCCCTCCGCCATCTGTGGCTCGCGGCGATCCTGGCCGTCGCGGGCCTTCTGGCGATCGAGCGCCGATGGGGTCGCGGGGAAGACCGTCCGTGATGCTCCGGGACGCGCACCGCAGGAACCTGGCCGACTGGGCGCCCGTCGTGGCGTGGACCGCGGCCATATTCGGCGCCATTCCGCTGGCGCGTTCAATCCAGCTTTGGGTGTCGGAGCATTGGACCCGTGCCGTGTTTACGTGGGGGGTTCTCGCGTGCATCGCGGCGGGGGTCCTGATCGCGGCGCGCCGGCTGCGGCGAGCGCCCGCCGGCCCGCAACGCCGGCACTGGATCGCGCTGGCCGCGCTGGCCGTCGTCTTTTCGTGGGGGACCTGGCACCTCCGCCGGAACGCGGAGGAGGCCGTCCATTTCGTGCAATACGGCGTCCTGTCGCTGCTGCTCTTCAGGGCCTTCCGCAACCGTTATCGCGACCGCGGCGCGTATCCCGCCGCCTTTCTGATGGGCGCGCTCCTGGGCGTGGCGGACGAGTTCATCCAGTGGGTCGTGCCGGGGCGCCAATTCGATTTCCGCGACATTTTCATTAATGTCGTGTCCGTCCTGCTCGTGCAGCTCGGGCTGGTGGCCGGACTCGGCGAGGGTCCGCGCGCGCGCGCCGCGGAGTATCGCTCGGCGCGCGCGGCCTGGCGGCTGGCCGCGCTGTTCTGCGCGCTGCTGCTGGCGTGCGCGTCGAATACGCCGGACGTGTGGACCCCGTGGTATTCGTACCAGCCGTCCCTCTTCGTGTTCAAAGAGGCGATGGTCGAATACGGCCACCGGCACCGCGACCCCCAGGTCGGAACGTTCCATTCCCGCCTCACGGAACCGGAGATACGCGCGGCGGACGCCCGGCGCGCCGGGGAGGTGGCCGAGATCCTCCGCGTGCGCGGCTCGGACACCCACTATGCCGCCTTTTTCCAGCGCTACTCCGCGATCACCGACCCGTTCCTCCACGAATTCCGCGTGCGGTTGTTCCGTCGCGACCGCTACCGGCGCGAGGCCCCCGCGCGCCGGACGGACCCCGCGCGCCACGCCGAAGGGATGGCGGTCGCGTACGGTGAACACCGGCTGCTCGAAAACTGGTATCCCAACTGCCTGCGCGCCGCGCGGCGCGATTGGCCCGACGACACGCGCGCGCGCGTCGCCGAGTCGGCCCGGCCGGGCCTGTACCACAGCCCGGTCAGCCGGGAGCTGATCACCCGATGGACCCGGCGCCAGGCGCAATGGGTCCTGGGCGGGCTGTTGCTTGTCGTGTATGGGGCGGGGCGCTATGATACGCGCCGGCGCCGCCGCCTTGCGAAAACCGCGCGGGGCCCCGCGCCGACGCCATGAACCGGCGCACCTTCATCTCCGGCGCCGCCGCGGCCGCCGCGGCCGCCCCGGGGAGGGCGACGCGCCGCGCCCGTTTGGCGGCCGACCCGTCCCAGGCGTAA
>CAYMCD010000056.1:0-20069 GCA_964388845.1 uncultured Verrucomicrobiota bacterium | reverse complement strand
GGCGCGGTCGGCGGCGCCGCCCGCGCCGAGGGCGTGCCGCACGTCGGTCAACGCCGACAGCGCGGCGGCGCGCGCGGGCGTGTCGTCCATGAGCGGTTCCATTCCGGCCGCAAGCGCTTCCGGCGCCGCCGCGTCCTGTATGTATTCGGGAAACGCCTCGCGCCCCGCGATCAGATTCGCCATGCCGAGATGGGGAACCCGGATCAGGCGCTTGCCGAAGAAGTAAGTGATGGGCGAGGTCTTGTAGACGATCAGCATCGGGCAATTCATCAGCGCGGCCTCGATCGTCGAGGTGCCGGACTTGACCCATGCGGCCGTCGCCTCGCCGAGAATCTGGCGGGTGCGCCCGTGCACCACCGCATACCGGGACGGGCCGCCGGGATGCCGGGTTGCGAGCGCATGCGCATAGTCCGCGATCTCCTGGGTCGTGGCGGCCAGGATGAACCCCGCATCGGGCCGGCGCCGCTGCACGAGGCCGGCCGCCCGCCAGAGACTCGGCATGATGCGTTCGACCTCCTGGC
Organism: uncultured Verrucomicrobiota bacterium; assembly: GCA_964388845.1. GTDB lineage: Bacteria > Verrucomicrobiota > Kiritimatiellia > CAIVKH01 > CAIVKH01 > JAMLJG01. The sequence goes on along the minus strand of CAYMCD010000056.1, from coordinate 19,548 downwards.
GGCGGCTGCCCGGCAACAAGGCGATCTTCGGATGGCCCGGCCACGGCAGCGGTTCCCGCGCGGCGGCGCGCTCGCGGGCGGCCTCGTCCACCAACGGGTGCCCGACATACTCGACGCGCAGCGCGGTCTCCTTGAAGACCTCTACCTCGAACGGGAAGATAACCAGCAGGCGGTCAATCAGCTGCGCCATCTTCGCGATCCGCGAACGGTGCCACGCCCAGACCTGCGGACAGATGTAGTACACCACCGGGACGCCCAACTCCTTGAGTGCCGACGCGAAGCGGAGATTGAAGCCGGGGTAGTCAACGAGCAGCGCGAGATCCGGCCTGCGCCCGGCGGCGGCGCGGCGCAGCCGGCCGAATACGCGCCGGAAAAAACCATATCGCTTCAACACTTCCCAGAGACCCAATACGGCCATCTCGCGGGCGTCCACGAGAATTTCCGCGCCCGCGGCGCGCAGCGCGTCGCCGCCGATGCCCCAGAAGCGGACGGCCGGATCGCGCCGGCGCACGGCTTCAACCAGCCGGGCTGCGTGGAGATCGCCCGAGGGCTCTCCCGCGATCACGAGGACCGTGCGCCCCGCCCCGCTGTCGGCGCGGTCCGGCATCAGGAGGGACTCTGCCGCATGGCGCGGGTGATTTCGACGGCGAGTTTGAGCGCCTCGGCCGCGTGCTCGCCGCTGACGACCGGACGGTCGCGCCGGCGGACACAGTCAGCGAAGGACCGCAATTCGAGCGCCAGCGGCTCCCCCTTTTCGATCGGGACCTCGCCCTGCTGAATGCCGGCGGGTCCCTTGCGAAACAGCTCGCCCGCCTGGTTCTGGTAGTCGAGCGACAGGTAGGCGTCCTCGGTGAACACGCGGATTTTTCGCATGCGCTCCGGGCTGATGCGGCTGGCGGTCACGTTGGCCACGCATCCGTTGTCGAAGAGCAGGCGGACATTGGCGATATCCTCGCTGCCGCTGAGCACCGGCACGCCGACCGCGCGGACCTCGCGGACCGGCGCGCCCACGAGATGCAGGATGATCTCGATGTCGTGGATCATCAGGTCCAGCACGACATTGACCTCGGTGCCGCGCGGGTGCAGGCCCTCGCGCGGCGGGGGAAACGGCGCGAGCCGGTGCGCCTCAATAAACCGGGGGCGGCGCGCGTGTTCCTCCAGGAAAGCGAAGACGGGATTGAAGCGCTCGACATGGCCCACCTGAAGGATGAGCGATTTGCGCTGCGCCCGGGCGACAAGATCCTCCGCCTCCTCCGTGGTGCCCGCGATGGGCTTCTCGATCAGCAGGTGCACCCCGCGCTCAATCAGCGCCGCCGCGACCGCGTGGTGCAGGTGCGTCGGCACCGCTACACTCGCGGCCTCCACGCGGGACGCGAGGTCTTCGAGCGTTTCGAACGCCGTGGTGCGGTGCAGCGCCGCCAACTCGCGCGCGCGGTCGAGATTCGCGTCGTACAACCCGACCAGCTCCGCGCCGTCCTGCTGCGCATAAATACGGGCGTGGTGCTGGCCCAATACGCCGACGCCCACAACGCCGACGCGGATTTTTCGTCCTTCAGGCATGGGGAGGATCCTCCGCCGGCACGGCCACGAACGCGATGTCCAGCCGGTCCGCCTCGGCGACCAGCCGGTCGCGTTCGAGCAGAATGGTCCGGCCCGCTTCCACGGCCAGCGTGGACACCCGGGCTTTCTTCAGCGTCTTGAATGTGTGCAGGCCGACCACCGGGATATCGAACCGCATGTCGTGCCCCCGCTTGGCCACCTTGATCACAACCGCGCCCGGGCCGCCCAGCTCGCCGGCGCGGCGGATGGCCGCGTCCGTGCCCTCGAACGCCTCCACCGCGAGGATGGTCCCGCGTTTCAAGATGACCGTCTGCCCTATGTCGAGCCCGCTGGCTGCCTTGGCCACCTGGAGACCCAGCCGGATATCGGCTTGCTCCTGCGCCGTCGGGGCACGGGCGCCCAGCGTGCCGGGGCCCGGCATCGCGGATTCCATGAACAGGCTCGCGGGCGCGAGCTCCACGCCGATGGCGGCGAGTTCCTCCCCCACGGCGCCGAAAATCGTTTCGGCATTCCGCTCCCGCAGCCGGCCCAGCAGGTCGAGCATCGGGCGGTCGAGCCGGACCCGGAACAGGTTGGTCGGCGTAATCTGACCGGCCATGACGCTCACGCGCGCGCCGCTCCGCCGCACGCCGTCCAGCAGCGCGCCGAGCTGCCCGACGTGGATCCAGTCAAGCTGGTCAACAAACCGGGCGAGCGCGCGGTCGGTCTCCCCCTTGAAGGCCAGTGCGTGGAGGTGTTTGACGCCCTGCATCCGCGCGGATTTCGCGAGTTCGATCGGATAGACGCCTTTCCCCGCGATGAGGGCAAGGGTCTCGATTGGGGCATGTGCGTCCATCCGGCGGATGATGCCAGAGCGCCCCGCGCCTCACAAGCGGCTATCCCGGCAGGACATCCCCCGGGTTTCGTTTGCCCCCACCGGCCTTGCGCCGGCTGCGTCTCGCTGAAGCTCCGCGGGTCGGACCGTCGCGGCTCGTTCGGATCAGCGGGGCGAGGGCGCCCCGCCCCACACGCGGGGGCGCGTGTGCTCCCCGGAGAGCAGGACATAACTTTATAGAAATGCCCTCTCAACTCGGTAGCCGAACGGAACTCCTTCACCAACGGCACAAGGCCGTTGGGGTCGTTTTGCCGCTTGGAAATAACCTCAACCAAATCGGTCTCGGTATCGGCCTCGAAAATGCGGGTGACTCGGACCTCGCTCCTTCACCCACGGCACAAGGCCGTTGGGGTCGTTTTGCCGCTTGGAAATAACCTCAACCAAATCGGTCTCGGGATCGGCCTCGAAAATGCGGGTGACTCGGACCTCACTCCTTCACCAACGGCACAAGGCCGTTGGGGTCGTTTGGCCGCTTGGAAATAACCTCAACCAAATCGGTCTCGGACCCGGCCGCGGTCTGGGCTCGAAAGTCCGCGCGCAAACTTGCGGTCCCATGGAGTGCGGCGGCTCGACGCCGCTCATACCGCAGGGTAGTGTGCAGCCCGATGTCTTCACCGATCGCCCACCTGGCCACCGGATACGCCGTATACCGCGTGTTGCTCGCCCACGACCCGAAGGTCGCCGGACTGCCGCGCGGCACGCGCCTGTTGACGGCGTCGTTTTTCGCCATGGCGCCCGACCTGGATTTCATCGCGGGCTGGATCGCCGACGATTTTCCCGCCTATCACAACAACGTGTCGCACAGCTTTGTGTTCGGCGCGATGGCGTGCCTCGCCGCGACGTGGGCGGTTCATCGCCTCGCGCCCGCGGTGCGGCGACCGGCCTTCTGGCTGTTCAGCTTCGGTTGTCTCGCGACCCATATCCTCGTGGACTACGCCACGCGGGGACGAGGCGTGATGCTCTTCTGGCCTTTCTTCAACGAGCGCCTTTCGAGTCCGTTCCTCCTGTTCAGCGGCGTTTCGTGGTCCAAGGGGCTCGGCACGCCGGACCATCTCTGGACGGCGCTGAACGACGGCCTGTATGGCGCGGCGGCGATCGCCCTCGCGGAGATCTGGGCGCGCCTCGTGCGCTTGCGCAGGGCGGTGCCATGAGCGGCGCTCCGGCCACAGCGACCCGGCTGTCGCCGCGGCACCTGGCCCGGGCCGCGCTCACGGCGCTGCCGGTCACCGCATGGTCGGCGCTACTGCTGGCGGAACTCGGCGTATTCCATGCGGCGGCGCCGTTCTTCGCCGGCGCGCTGGCGGCCGCGGCGATGCTCGGCCTGCGTCCTTCCGCGCCCGGGACCTGGTCGCGCGCGGACCTCACGGCGGTCGCGCTGGCGATGGCCGGCCTCGCGCTTACGGCGCCGCCTCACCAGAACCTGCTCGGCGGATGGGATCCCGGCGTCTATCTGCACACCGCCGCCGCCGTGGACCGCTACGGCACGCTCCAGTTTCCGGAAGCGGACCTGCTCAGCTGGACGCCCGAAAAGCGCGCGCTTTTTTCGCGCGACCTGCACAGCATCATCGAACCCTTCGGGGGCATGCGGGTCTACGAGGCCGACCACGTCACGCCGCAGTTCTACCACCTGTATCCCGCCCTGATGGCGGCGCTGTGGCGGTGGGGCGGACTCGGCGCCGCGCTGTGGTTGAATCCCTTCCTGAATCTCTTCTCCCTGCTGGCCGTCTACGCGGTCCTGCGCCGGATCGCGACTCCCACGACGGGGCTGCTCGGACTCGCGGTCTTGATGCTCAACCCGGCGCAGATCTGGCAGGCCGGATTTTCGACCGCCGAAATGCTCGCGCAAGCCCTGCTCTGGGGCGGCTTCGCGCTGATGGTCCGGCTGGACGACGAGGACGCGCGCCTGCCCGATGCGCTGCTGGCGGGCGGCTGCCTCGGCGCGGCCCTGCTCGCGCGGTACGACACACTGATGGTGCTCGGCCCGCTGGCCGCCGTCCTACTGACCGCGCTCTTCCTGCGCGGCGCGCGGCGGCGCCTGATCGCCGGGGTCCTGCTTCCCGTGGCGGCGCTCGCCGGCCACGCCTGGGCCCATCAGAAATTTGTCGCGCCCTTTTATGCCCCCATCTCCGGGGTCGTGGAACTGGCCCTGCTCGGACTCGCCATCCTGGCGCTCGCGCTCGGCGCCGCCGGCCTGACGCGGCGTGGGCGCAAATGGCTGGAACAGGCCCACCGCGGCGATGCGCTCCGCCGGCTGGCGATCGCGGCCGCGGCCCTCTGGTGGGCATTCCTTCTGTGGATTCGACCGGACCTCGCCGGCGCGGGCGGATGGGTGGGCGCGTTCTGGGCACACGTAACACCGATCCTTCCCGAGGGCCTCGCGAAGAACCTGGCCGGTGACGATGCGCGCATCGGCGTTTATTTCGTCGCGATCTGGGGCTGGCCCGCGCTGCTCGCCGCCCTGGCGGGAACGGGCGGACTGTTCTGGCGCGAGCGCACGGTATTCCGCACTGCCTGGCTCGCGGGTTGCCTCGCGGTCGCGACGGTACTGACCTATCGGATCTACAACGACCATTTTCTCATGTGGTCGGCGCGCCGGTTCATCCCCGTGCTCGTCCCGCTCCTGTCAATCGGCCTGGCCCTCGCCTGCCGGCGGGCGACGCAACGGATCCCCATCCGACCCGCCGCCGCGGCGATTCTCCTCGCCGGCGCCCTGATCGCCCCGCGCGTGGGCGCGATCCGCGCCATGGCGGCGAATCGCGACTGGCCGGGGCTCGATCACTGGCTCGCGCGGACCGCCTCGTTTGTTCCGGCGGACGCCGTTCTGGTGTCCGACCAGCCCGGATTCGCCGCGGCCTTCCGCTACCTGGAGCGGCGATCGGCCTTTGAATTGAACCGCCGCACGCCGGACCACTGGCCGCGCTTCATCCGCTTCGTTTCGGCGGACGGATTCGAGCGGCCGGTCTTCTTCCTGACCCGGCGCGATCCCGACGAAGTCCGCGCGGCCGGTTTTTCGCCGGTCGCCGATGCGACGATGAAAACGCACCGACAGGATCAGACCCACCGCGCGGTTCCGGGCGGCGTCACCCCGCGGGGCGGTCCATTCGCGCTCTACCGGTGGGACCGGGCCGACACCGAGAATTGACGGGAATTTCCGCAAATTCATACCGGACGACGTAAATATCGGGTCCATATCTTCCGGTCGGGCGCTGCCTCCAGACGCTTCGCCCTACCCCGTGGTCCGCGAAACTTCTTCACCTGCCGGGCAAGCCGGCAGGGGTCGCCGCCGCGTTGAAATAAATGCACCGTCCCACCTCGTGGCCCGCGAACTTCTTCACCTGCCGGGCAAGCCGGCGGGGGTCACCGCCCCTTCAGGGTTTGAGCTCGACGCGATAGAACACGTTGGTATCCGGCGCGGCCATCGTACGGACGGTCTGATTGCTCTGAAGCGCGGTTCCGAAGAACATCTGCTGCCAGCCGCCGTGGACGCTGTTTCCGCGCTGGAGCTTGTAGTTCCTGTCCGCCACCGCATCCCAGCTCACCTGGGTCATGCCGTTGCTCAACACCATCGCGGTAATCTCAAGAACGGAGCCCGACTGGCCCGGATGCGTGCCCGCGAGAAACTCCTGGTAGTTCGTCATGCCGTCGTCGTCGTCGTCGTCATTCGGGTTCAGGTTGCCGTACAACGCCTCCCACCAATCCGGCAATCCGTCGTTGTCGTCATCCGGGTCGCTGTAATCGGGAATGCCGTCGCCGTCGCTGTCGGGATACGCCGCGTTGACGTCCACCAGCTTGAGGTACTGCGCCTGCTGGCCAAGGAACGGATCGCCCGTCAATCCAACCGTGATGCCGTTGTTGATGATGTCCGACCCGCCGCGGTTGGACGGCCAGACGTAGTTGGTCGAGCCGGACGCCAGGTCAACGAGGTTGTAGGTCTTGGCCGCCTCGATACCGAACCAGTTCACGCCCGGCGTCACATTCGTGTTCACATGGTAGGTTTCCCATCGGTTCGTGTCCGCCTTGAAGTTATTGTTCACGAACACGAACACCACGTCCTGCGACGAGGCGCTGGCCCCGGCGGTTTCATATTTGGCCACCCCGAAGATGTCGGGATTCCACGCCATCGTGTTGCTGGCGGCCAGCATGAAGTTGTTCTGCGAGCGCAGGGCCCGCGACGACAGGCGGGCCTTGTTCAGCCGCGCATACGTCGCGCGCAGTTCGCCGGTCCAGCCGCCGTTGATGTTGTCCCACACGTTCGTGAGGTGGTTGTACCGCTTGAACTGCGGGATGCCCTTGCCGAAGTTGACCTCGTACCGCCCGTAATTGTTGCCCGCATCGTAGATCGTGCGATTCGTATACACGGTGAACGAGTTCTGGAGGCCCGCCTCCTGCCCCGCGAAGAGCATGGGGACGCCATCCCACGAGGCCAGGATCGCATGGGCGTACACCAGCCGCCACTGCTCGTCGTGCGGCAGGATCTCGTCGTGGCCCGACAGGTTCAGCAGGATCGGCACGACGTCGTACGCATTGCGCCGGCCGTCGAACGCCTGCCACGTCGGGAACGTGGTCGGATTCGCCGCGGAGTACGGCACGCCGCCGAACGGCTTGTAGTCGAAATACTGGTCGCGCCAGTAGAACACCATGTTCTCGTTCATGATGTCGAAGTGGCGGGCCGAGCGGAAGCTGAGGCCGTTCCGCTTGTTGCCGTTGATCTCGCGGTATCCGTCGAGCGATTCCGCCATGAAGAGGAAGTCCCACTTCACGCCGCGGGTCTTGTTGATCGTGTATTCCCAGAACACGCTCGGCAGCCCCTGCGCGAAGTCGCAGCGCAGGCCGTCAATGCCCTTGTGGGACTGCGTCGGCGGCGTGCCGGCGGGATGGCCCGTCTGCTCCAGCCAGTACAGCGGGTACCGGGCGAAGTATTGCCACAGCTCGCGGGTCGCGTTGGTCGTGAACCCGTAGAAGTCGTCTTCCTGCAGCAGGTAGCGGTCGCGCCAGTCCTCGGTCTTGCTCTGCACGAGCGCGTCATAGACGCCGAAGTAGAAGTCCGCGACATCGTTCCACTTGCCGAAGTCAATCCGGTCGGGCGCGACGGCGATATCGGTGTTGACCGAGCCCTCGTAATACGTCGCGTGTTTCCCGTATTCGCCTTTGCGCGAATACCACTGCGGTCGGACCGCGCGGATCAGGTCGGCCGCATTCGTGGCCCATCCGAACATGTCCACCGCGGGCTGGCCGATTTCGCAGTCCCACGCGCTGTGGTTGAACGTGCCGTCGAGCATGACGCCGACGCCGTTGTCGTCCATCGCCGAGACGAATTCCTGGAATTCGGTCATCGCCTGGCTGCCGTCGGCCACATAGGGGTCGCCGAGGACCGGGCTGACCTTCCAGTAGTTCCGGACCGCGTACGGGCTGCCCGGATCGTAGTCGGCGCCGGTGCTCGAATCGGTTTCGCGCCCTTCGGTTCCAATGGGATGGATCGGCTGCAGCCAGAGCATGTTCACGCCGAGCGTCTTGAAGTAGTTGGTCGAAACGACGTTCAGCCCGTCGCCCGTGTCGTCCTGGTAGACATCCCGGAACGTGCTGCGGCCCGGGAACTGGTCGGTGTTCGCCTCCGCCGTCATCGGATTGAGCTCGTACATCGTGAGGTTCAGCGCCTTCTTCGGCGTCACGACGACCGCCAGGTCGCGCCGCAGGGCGTTGTCGGTGAAGTAATGGCGCACGCCGTTGATCTTGTAGCGCGCGTTCACGCGGTACGCGCCGCACTTGTTCACGGGCAGCGTCACGGTGTACGGCCCCTGCCCGCTCCCGCTCATCGGATAGGCGCGGAAATAGGTGGTCGCGGATGACGGCGTGATCGTCTCCCAATCCTCGTCGCCCGGCAGCGCCGCGAAGTCGCGGCGGTTCAGGTTCGAGAAGAGTTCGACCTCGGAGATCACGTTCGTGCCGCCCGGCCCATTGATCCACAGGTTGAACGAGATGCTCGCCGACTCGCCCGCCACTTCATCAATGAAGAACCGGCGGATGTTGTAGTTCGCGCTGTTCGTGTTGCCGTTGACCACCGACTCCATGTACGGGCGGCCGCCGTCGAACACGCCGTCGAGATTCTCGTCGCGCACGCCCGCGAGGGCCACCGGCAGAAAGTCCGTGATCTCGAGGTCGTCCTGGTTGTTGTCGAACTTCGGCGGACATTGCCCGGTGATGCCCTCTCCATCGTTGTCCCCGTAGGAGACCGCCGCGATATAGACCTTCTCCGGCACGTAGCCGAAGACGTCCAGCAGGCTCAACTCGCCCTCCAGCACCTGACCGGCCGCGCCCATCGCGCTGCGCCCGGACGCGCCGCCGTTGTTGAAGGCATGATAGCCGCCGCTCCCGGCCGACTCGGCCACGAGGTGGGGCCGGGTCGCCTTGGCGAAGTAGATGTTGCCCGCCTTGGCCCAGGGCGACGGCTCGGGCAGGCTGAACCCGTCGGTGACATACAGGAAATGGTCGCTCGCGCCGCCGTTCGCCGACCACGTCGCCACGTAGAGGTTGTTGCTCTTCACCGCGGCGAGGATCTTCATGCCGCTTTCGGCCACTTCGTACTGCGCGCTGTCCTGCGCGCCGTCCATGACAAAGAAATTCGTCGTCACGACGCACGGGCCGACGGCCACCTTCCAATCCGCGCCGCCGTTGTTGTCCCAATTCGTGAAGCCGATGCCCGCATGGCGGAACACGAAGTCCACCTGGGTCGCGACGCCGGGGATGTTGTAGATGTGCTGCCACTGGCCGCCGCCGATGTCGTTCATGGCGTCGGCCGCGACGTTCGAGAACCCGTTGTAGCCGATGTAAATCTGGATCGGCGAGGCGTTGCTCAGCGGGCCCTGGTTCGGCTGGTAGGTGACCGTCAGCGTGCTGCCCGCGCACTGGTTCGGATTGAGCGGCGTCCACGAGGCCTGGGACGGGATCGCGCTGCCGCCGTTCGATTCGACGCAGGAGGTCGGCTTGCTGCCGCCGTTGTAGATGTTGAAGTGCCAGGCGTTCGTGTGGAGCAGGTAGCCCTGGCGCACTTCGCAGCCGTTCGGCACGCCGTCGCCGTCGGAGTCGAGGTTGTCGTCCCACGTCCCGCCGTAGAACGTCTCCGCGTTCATCGGGTTCAGGCGGGTCCAGGTCTCGCCATAGTTCGGGATCATGTCCTGGAATCCCGAGCCGGAGTTGTCGCCCGGCCACGGGACGTTCGGACCCGGCGCGGTGCCGGCGAAGAAATTCGGCATCTCCACCTCGTCCGGCAGGCCGTCGCCGTCGGAATCAATGATGTTCGCGCCGTACAGGTTGAACACGCGGCGGGCCGCCACGCGGTTCGTCGTCCCGACGCCGACCGCCACGGCCTCGAAGAAGTGCGGTCCGTTGACGAACGCGCCCCAGAGCCGCTGCGTCGTGCCGCCCACCACATACCGGCCGTCAAAGGTGTTCGTCGCGCCGGAGACGCCGCCCGCGAGCGGCAGCTCCTTGCCGTCCCAATACAGCTTGACCGACGTCGCGCCCGGCGCGCTGACGACGGTGCGGAAGAAGGGCAGCTCGATGTCCGACCCCACGCCGCGGTTGATCCCCGCGAAGGAAATGGTCGGGGTCGTGCCGCCCGCGCCGACCGTGAAGGTCCGGCTCAACAGGCCGGTGTTGATCACCGTGCGCGGATTGCCCCAGTCGGCCTCCAGCGCGCGCACCGTCACCGTGTGCGTGCCGCTCGACAGCGCGGGCAACACGAACCGCCACTCGCCCTTCTGGATTTCGTCGCAGAACGAATACGCGCCGCCGTTGACGCTGTATTCCATGTAATACGCCGTGCGGTCGCTGTTCGTCACCGTCACCACCGTGCCGCCCGCGCCGCCGATCGAACCGCCCTCGGCGGGCCACGGGATGTGCAGGTCGGGCCCGTGGCGATCCACATAGACCACCTCGCGGAACGTATTGAACAGCGCCGGTTTGCCGCCCGGCCGGCCGACAAACGGACGGCCCTGCACGAGGTGCAGGCCTTCCGCCACGTTGGTCAGAGTCGCGACGAGGCGGAAGTGGCCCACCCCGCCCGGGCCATTGGAAACAATCACATTCGCGGACTGGAACTTGCCGCTGACATTGTCCACGCCGGGCGAGAAATAGTTGCTGGAGTTGAGCTGCTGGCCGAGCCCCCACTTGACCATCACCGCGTCCACCGCGGAATCCGATGCGTTGAGGTAATGCACATTCACGTCCACCGTGTCGGCGGTAAGGCGCGCGACCGTACGCGGCTTCTCCGTCGCGAGGCGGCCGCCCGGCACGATCCAGCTCATCGTCGGCGCGGGGCTGCCTCCCTGCGCGAAGCGCATCGGGTCGCCGTCCGACTCCGGCACGCGCGGCGCGTAGAACACCCAGCCCTGGCCGTTGTTGCCGGCGGGAATCGTCAGGTCCACCTGGCCCGAGCCGTTGACGACCAGGTCGCCGGCGGAAAAGATCGAGTAGTTTTTAAGCGTGGTGCCCGGATCGAACGAGGTCTGCACGCCGTACTTCGTGATCGAGCTGCCCGAATCGTTCAGCCCGACGAGCAGGAGGCCCTCCCCGGTGTTGGGCGTCGTATTGAGATTCAGGTCGTGATACCGCTCGTAGGCAAAGAAGTCGCCCTCGCCCCACCGGTTGTACTCGCTCCCGCGGGCGAAGGTGTTGTTGACCCACACCATGTTCGGCACCGCGCCCCAGCTGTAGTCGCCCAGCGCGGAGCCGTAGCCGATCTTCATCCAGCTCTTGACGTTGTTGCCCTCGTTGCCGGCGATGTTGTTGCCGGTGAAGAACACGACCGGCAGACCGATGTGCGTGAGGATGTAGGCGTAGGCGAGATCCAGCTTGCCGGGCGGATTCTCGTCGTGGCTGTGGGCGAACATCACGCCTTCCGCCGGCGAGAAGCCGCTGCTCGTGTCGTTGAGCGCCGCCAGGTTGCCGCTGCCGAAGGCCGGGCTGATGAGCGAGGATTTCCGGGGGAAATCGAGGTAGCGGAATTTGTTGCCCTGCCCGCCGAAATTGCGCCAGTAGTCCACCTCGCCCTGGCCGCCGATGAAGAACTCGGAATAGATCAGCGCGTCGTCGCGCTCCTGGTAGTTGAGGTACAGCTGTTCAAAGCTCGTCGCGCTGTTCGTGTAGTCCGTATAGCCCCGGCGGACGTCAAAGTTGTACTGGATCTCGTGAAGGAAGGTCTGTTGCTGCCCCGGTAGCCCGAAGAAATCCGCCGTCATGTGCTTTGGCGCGTCGAGACGGACGCCGTCGAAGTCCATCGCGTAGCCGAGCCAGGCGATCCAGCGGTTCAGAAACTTGATCGTGTTTTCCGCCTCCGGCGGGCCGTACGGATACTTGTCGGGTTGGCCCGGGTGGCGGATGAACGCCGCGTTGGTCGGCGTGTAAGAAGGGGATCCGGTGCTGAACCGGTTGTCGGACTCCGTCTGGAAGTCAATCAAGCTGACCAATTCCTGGTGCAGCGTGCCGCCGTAGCCGTTGTCCGGCGTCCACTGGAACATGCGCGGCGCGCGTTTGAAGCCGCCCGGCTGGCCGCCGTCGTTCCATCCATGGAAATCGTTCGGGACCTGGCCGGGATAGGTCCGATAGTCCGGCCCGTTGCCGTTGTGGTTCATCACCACGTCGGGATAGATCTTCAGGTGCGACCGGCGCGCGTTGTCCACCATGTTGCGGAGCGAGCCGCGCGTGCCGTAGCGGGTGGCGCGGGAGCCGCGCTGCGGGATGTCGCCCAGGTCGAACTTGTCGAAATGGCTGTAGCCCACGTTGCCGCCGCCGGCAAACTGGCCACCCGCGTGCGGGGACTTCGCCGGCGGGGGCGTCCATAGGCCCTCGTATCCGACTTCCGCGATCTCGGGGATGCGGCGATATATCTCATCCCACTCCGTCTCGAAATATTGAATCAACACCTCCGCGCGCGCCACGCCGGCCAGAAGCGGCAGCGCGAAAACAACCGGGAAAAACACCCGCACGATGGATCGCCACATAGTCTGATCTCCCTGCTGAACTTTCACATCACACTGAAAAGAAAATATGGGTAAAACGTTTTACTACCGTACGAACGCTTTCCTTTTTTGTGAAGCGAAATCGCTAAAATATTTTACCTGTAATGGGTTCGGAAATTAAGGGCCGGCAGCGTTTTATAGGAATATAACCATACTCATCCTGCCTAAATCGCATTCTGTCAAATTGTAGCGACTGGCAAGCCGTGCAAGAAACATCGGGATATTTACCGTTTTCCAGACCGACGTCTGGACAAGCCATCCGGCTCTAACCTGTATCGGTCTGCCCCGTGGGAAACTCATCCCCCATGCAAAGACGCCGACCGACTTGGAATCCGCCGCGCCGTATGGTAGCGTTGCACCCAACGTGAATAGCTCCACTCAGCGGCGGAGTCCTTCATCCGTCGTATGGTCCGCGATAATCGGCGTGGTCTTCATCGCGGCCGGTCTCGTCCTCACTCGGATCGAATTGACCATTCGGACCACGGGACAGGTGTATTCACAAGACGAGGTCCGCCTTTTCGCGCCCGCCGACGGCATCGTGGCTGCGCAGCACGTGGAGCTCGGTCAGACCGTGCGGGCGGGCGATCTGCTGCTGGAGCTGGACGACACGGAACTCGCCCTGCGGGCCGTCCAGATCGAACGCGAGCTCGCGGAGCTGGAGGCGGCCCGCGCGCGGCAGGATGTCATCCTGCGACGGCTGGCCGTCCGCCCCGCCGCGCCCGACATGATGACGGCTGCGGAGCGGAAAACCCGGCTCGAACGCATCGCCGCGATCCAGTCCGATATCGAAAAAAACTACACCAGCGGGCACGCGCAACAGATCATTTCCGAGCTGGAACTGCGCCGGCAGGAAATCGAACGCCTTCGCTCCGAAATGGATTTGCTCCAGGCCGACCTCCTTGCGCGCTGGCAGGCCGCGGGCCTCCCGGAGTTGGACATCGAACAGGCGGAGATCGAGAAGAACCGCCTCGACCGCGCGCGGGAACTCCTGCGCGAGGAGCTGGAACTCGTCCGCGCGCAACGGGAGGACCGGCGCGTGCGCGCGCCCGCCGACGGACGCATCGTCACCCTGCACGCCCGCCACGACGGCATGGCCGTCGCGCGCGGGGGCGAACTGATGAAACTCGCGCCCACGGGCGGGCCGGTGCTCGTCCGCGCGCTGGTGCCGGAACGCAATGTGGACCTGCTGCGCGTGGGCACGCGCGCGCTGATGGAATCGAAGGTCTTCGAATCCCTGCTCGAGGGCCGCGTCCAGGGCGTGGTCCAGCGCATCGCGCCCGACGTCGCCGCCCCGCCGGCGGCCTCGGGCGACGCGGCGCCGGCCCGCTATGAAGTGGACATCACCGTCGCGCAAAGTCCGTACCCCCTCGTGCTCGGCTCGCGCCTGGATATACGGCTCCACCTGGGCCGCCGCTCGCTCGCCGAGGTGATGTTGAGGAGCGCGTCGCACGCGCGCCGGAGGTCTTCCCCATGATGCGCGACTCCAATGCCCTGCAGGCGACCACCCTGCTGCGCTACCTGTTCGGCCAGCGCGGCCGGTTTTCGCGCGGCATGGCGCTCGCGATCCTCCGGTGCATCGTGATCGCCCCCTGCCCCATGCTGTTCCAGGTGATCGTGGACGAGCACGTCAAGTCCGGCTCCGGCGTCGGCATCCTGACAACGAGCCTCGTGTTCATCGGCCTGTTGTTCCTGCACTACACCTTTTCCGTGGCGGGCGCCATGGCGATTTACCGGGAGATGGCGGATCTGATCGCGGGGCTGAGGGGCGAGATCTTCAATAAACTGCATTTCCTTAATTTCGGCTACCTCGACCGGCAGAAGAGCGGACGGCTGCTGGCGAAATACGCCCTCGACACCCAGAAGGTCGAGGGCGCCCTCCTGTTCATCCTGCTCCATTTCCTGCCCAACCTCCTCTACGGCGTCAGCATCACCCTGATTCTCGTCGCCCTCCACTGGCAGCTTTCCATCGCGGTCCTGCTGATGGGCCCGGTCGTGGTCCTGATCCGCCACCTCTTCGATGGGCCGTTGCGCGCCTCGAACGAGCAGAACCGGCTCGCGCAGGAGCGGCTGACCGGACAGGCCAGCGAGGCCATCACCGCGCTCCGTCTCGTGCGCAGCCTCGGGGAGGAAAAACAGGTCACCGCGCAGCTCGAGGAAAAGAGCGCCGCGTTCACGCGCTCCAAGATCGAACTTTCCGGCATCAGCTCCATCTTCAGCACCTTCACCTACGCCTCCACCCAGTTCCTCTCGCTGTTCGTCATCGCCGGCGGCGCGTGGTTCGTGATCGCCGGGTCCATGACGCTCGGCACCCTGCTCGCGTTCATGGCGGGACTGCCGGTCATCATGATGCCCGCGCAGCTGCTCGCCGCCATCGGCGAGCAGTACTTCATCGGCCAGGAAAGCTACCGCAGCATCAAGGGGCTGCTTGACTCCACCTACGTCGAGGAATGGCGCGGGACGCGCAAGCCCGCGCCGATGCGCGGCGATGTCGAGTTCGACCGCGTCTCCTTCGCCTATCCGGAAACCGAGCGGCGCGTAATCACGGACTTTTCCGTCCGGCTCCGGGCGGGGGAGCATGTCGCGCTCGTCGGCCACTCCGGCTGCGGCAAAAGCACGATCACCTACCTGTTGCTCGGCCTCTACCGCCCCGATGCCGGGGAAATCCGGCTCGACGGCGTGCCGCAGGCGGAACTCGACATGCGGTGGCTGCGCAAACAATGCGCCGTCGTGCTGCAGGAGAGCCTGCTGCTCTCCGGCACGATCGCCGAAAACATCCGGTTCGCGCGGACCGAGGCATCGGACGAGCAGGTGCGCGAGGCCGCCCGGCGCGCCAACGCGGAGGAATTCATCCTCCGGATGCCCGACGGCTACAACACAAAGGTCGGCGAGCGCGGCGTCATGCTGTCCGGCGGCCAGCGCCAGCGCCTCTCCATCGCGCGCGCCCTGCTCCGCGATCCGCGCATCCTGATCCTCGACGAGGCCACTTCCGCCCTCGATTACACCAGCGAGCGCCTCGTGCAGGAGGCGCTCGAACGCCTCGCCGCCGGCCGCACCGTCATCACGATCGCGCACCGGCTCAGCACGATCCGAAAGGCCGACCGCGTGATCGTCATGGACCAGGGCCGCATCGCCGAACAGGGCGCCTTCGCCGAATTGAGCCGCGCCGGCGGATACTTCAGCGCGATGCTCACCGCCCAGGCCCTCGGCCCCGGCGGGGAACTGGTGACCTGACGCGATTTCTGATTCACGCCGCCGCGCCGCTCTGCTACCAATCGGGCTTTGAGGAGGCGGTCCCGAGATGATTCCCCGATACACGCGGCCGGAAATGAGCCGCATCTGGACGGACGAGAACAGGTTTGCCATCTGGCTGCGCGTGGAGGTGCTCGCCTGCGAGGCGCTGAGCCGGCTCGGTCACATCCCCGCCGCCGACCTCCGCCGGATCCAAAAACGCGCCCGGTTCGACGTGAAGAGGATTGACGCGATCGAGCGCAAGGTGAACCACGACGTCATCGCCTTCCTCACCTGCGTGGCCGAATACGTCGGCCCCTCCGCCCGGTTCATCCACAAGGGGCTCACCAGTTCCGACGTGATTGACACCGCGCTGGCGGTCCAGATGGTGCAGGCGGCGGATCTGCTCATCGCCGGGGTCAAGGCGCTCCGCAAGGCCATCGCCGCGCAGGCGCGGCGGCACAAACGCACGCCGATGATCGGGCGCTCGCACGGCATCCACGCCGAACCGATCACCTTCGGGCTCAAGATGGCGCTCATGTACGACGAGTTCGGCCGCGCGCTGAAACGGCTGGAGACGGCGCGCGAGACGGTCCGCGTCGGCCAGCTCTCCGGGGCCGTCGGCACCCACGCCCACCTCGACCCCCGCGTCGAGGCGTACGTGTGCCGGAAGCTCGGCCTGCGCGCCGCGCCGATCTCGACGCAGGTCCTCCAGCGCGACCTGCACGCGGAATACCTCACGTCGCTCGCGCTGGTCGCGACCTCGATCGAGCGGTGGGCCACCGAGTTCCGGCACCTGCAACGGACCGAAGTCCGCGAGGTCGAGGAGTATTTCGGCGAGGGCCAGAAGGGTTCGTCCGCGATGCCGCACAAACGGAACCCGATCCTCGGCGAGCGGCTCTGCGGCCTCGCGCGCCTGGTCCGCGGCTACGCGCTGGCGGGCCTCGAGAACGTGCCGCTGTGGCACGAACGCGATATCTCGCACTCGTCCGCCGAACGCGTGGCGCTCCCCGACGCGACCATTGCGCTGGACTACATGCTGCACAAGCTGGAATTCGTCGTGCGCACGCTCAAGGTCTTTCCGGACAACATGCGGCGCAACCTGGAGCTGACCCGCGGCCTGATCCACTCGCAACAGGCCCTGCTCCTGCTGACGGAAAAGGGCGTGAGCCGGGAGGCCGCCTACCGCGCCGTGCAGCGCAACGCGATGCGGGCCTGGGAAACCGGCGAACACCTGAAGGCGCTGCTCGCGAAGGACCCCGCCCTCGCGAAGCAGGTCACCGCGAAGGACTTCGACCGCGTGTTCGACATCCGCACCCATTTTCGCGACGTGAACCGGACCTTCAAGGCCGTCGGACTGTAGGCAACCGCGGATGCAAACAGAGCGGCCCGGCTCCCTCTGCCCCCTGCGTCCGTCCGCGTACATCGGCGGGTAATCTATGAGCAAAAAATCATCGGCATACGGGGCGAGCGGCGTGGACATTGACGCGAAGATGACCGCGCTGGCGCGGGCGAAGCGGCGGATCGCGAAGACGCACACCGCCGGCGTGGCGGGCGCCTGGGGCGCGTTCGGCGGCTTGTTCAAGTCGCCCGGCAAGGACCACCTGCTGGTCAGCAGCGCGGACGGCGTGGGCACGAAACTCAAGGTCGCCGTCCGCGCGCGGCGGCACGACACGGTGGGCCGGGATATCGTCAACCACTGCGTCAACGACATCCTCGTGCAGGGCGCGCGCCCGATGTTCTTCCTCGATTACATCGGCATGGGACGGATTGACCAGGGCGTCATGGCGCAGTTGATCGAGGGCCTCTGCGCGGCGTGCCGCGAAAACGGCTGCGCGCTGATCGGCGGCGAGACGGCGGAGCTGCCGGAGCTCTACCCCGATGGGGAATACGACCTGGTCGGCACCATCATCGGCAGCGTGGCCCGCAAGGACCTGATCACCGGGACGGATATCCGGCCCGGCGACGTGTTGATCGGCCTGCCCTCATCGGGTCTCCACACCAACGGCTATTCGCTCGCCCGGGCCGTCGTCTTCCGCAAGGCGCAGCTCGAATGCGAGGACCTCTTCCCCGGCACGAAACAGACGGTGGCCGACGTATTGCTCGCGGTCCACCGCAGCTACCTCAAACCCGTGCTCGCCCTGATGCGAAAAGTGAAAGTCCGCGGCATGGCCCATATCACCGGCGGCGGGTTCCCGGACAACCTCCCGCGCATCCTGCCGCGCGCGGTCAAGGCCGTCGTGGAACGATCGGCGTGGACGCCGCCGCCGGTCTTTCAGTTCATCCAGGAAGCCGGCGGCGTCGAACCGGATGAGATGTACCGCGTATTCAACATGGGCATCGGCATGGTGATCGCCGTGCGCGCGGCGGACGAATCCCGCGCCCTGGCCGCGCTGCGCGGCGCGGGCGAAAAGCCGGTGGCCCTCGGACGGATCGAGCGCGGCCGCGGCCGCACGGTCCTGGTGTAACCCCCGCCCCGCGATCCGGCCAAACGCCCATACCCTTCGGCGTTTGTTGGTGGGGCGCGACCTCCGGGCGCGCCGACCGCGCGAAATAATTTCGCGAGGCCGTCCCTATTCGGCGGAAGCCGCCTGCCCGGCGCGGACGAACCGCGAGGTCAGGCTGTGGCCCGCCGGGATCCAGAATTCCGCGTCCGCGGGCGGGTCGTCGGCCCGGGCCTGGACCGTCACGCGGGCGGCGCGCGGCGGCGCGCCGCCCGCCGTCTCGTGCGGCCACTTCGCCTGCCAGGTCCCGCCGGCGCCCAGCTCGACGCGGAACGCCGAACAGGGCCGCAACACGACATTCGTTTCCCGCTCCATTTCGCCGGAAAGACGCTCGCTGATCCGCAGCAGGGCGGCGGCGCCCGCCCCGCCCTCCGGCGCCAGCGTGTACTCCACGCGGTAGGGCTCTCCCATGGCCAGGTCCGCCGTGCGCGCCGCGACATGCACCGCGCAAAACGCCAGGCGCGGCGGCGCATCCCCCCCCGCGGCGAGTTCGAGCGCGCACGCCGGATCGCCGGGCGGCAGGAACATGCGCTCCAGGTCGTCGCGCACGAGCTCGACGGCCCGCGCGGCGGCATCCGGACCCCGGGCGCGGTCGGCCTCCCGCTCGACGGCGCGGGTGGTCGAGGACAGGAGGGACCAGGCCAGCGCGGCTACGACGGACGCCAGCGCGACGGCCAACAGGAGTTCGACAAGGGTGAAACCGCCGCGGCGGGACCCGTGGCTGGGACAGGCCTGCCTCATGCCGTTCAGGCGAACAACTTGTAGAACAGGAAGCCGACCAACGCGAGGGTCAGCACCGCCAGCGCCACGATGACCGGCGCCCAGACGGTCAGGTTCTCGCGCCGACGCGCGCCGAACGGCGAAATGTTGTTGAACGAGTCCGGCATCGTCGCCGCGCCCTTGCTCTCGAGGACCTCCGTCTTGGCGAAGGCGGCCTGCGCGTCCTCGAAACTCATCGCCTCCGAATTGAAAAGGAATTCGACCGACCCGACCTGGACCAGATCCTTCGGGCGCAGGATGGCCTCCTTGACCTCGCGCGAATTCACGCGGGTCCCATTGGTCGAACCCAGATCGCGCAGCACGTAGTTGTCCCCCTCGCGGCGAACAGACGCATGGTGGCCGGAAACGGTCGCGTTGTTCAGTGGAATGACGTTGTCGCTGCTGCGGCCCAAGGTGACGTCGTCACCCCCGATCGGGAAGGATTTTCCCTTAACATCGCCCGACATGCCCATGAGTACAGCCATACACGCTCCCGGTGTGATCCGATAATCGCACGCGCCCCGCCGGGTGTCAACGGACGAGGCTGACACAGGCAGGGCAGACGCATCTAAAGGCCCAGCAATTTGAGCAGGTATGCGTGATTCCA
>CAYMCD010000055.1:0-20301 GCA_964388845.1 uncultured Verrucomicrobiota bacterium | reverse complement strand
GCGAAAACGCGCGCGTTTTCGCATCCGCGATGCGGATGCGCCGGATCGCGCAGGGATGGCCTCGTTTACCGGTAACCTGGGAACTTTTGCTTCACCGGCGCAAGGCCGGTGGGGGCCTACAAAATCCGGGGAATGTCCTGTGGGGAAACTCGTTGACACGGGGGGTAGGGCTCTATAGACGCATACCGAATGGTATGGTGACCGGCGCCGCGGGCGCGCGGGCGACCACGGCAGTTCAGGATGCATGATTGCGGGAAGACGCAGATGGACAAAGTTCGTTATGGCATTGTCGGGGTAGGGGGATTCGGCGCGGAGCGGCGCAAGCGGCTGCGCAGGTGCGGCGCGTACGAGATCGTGGGCGGCGTGGACGTCCGCGAGGAGGCGTTTGCCCATGCGGACACCGAGGAGGGCCGCGCGCTGCGTCGCTTTGCCTCGGTGGAGGAAATGGCCGGCGATCCCGCCGTCGAGGCGGTTTTCATCGCCACGCCGGCCCACCTGCATGTGCCGCAGGCGCTGGCCGCCGCACGCGCGGGCAAGGCGGTGTTTTGCGAGAAGCCGTTGGGACCGCTGCGCGCGGAATGCCTCGAGCTGGTGGAGTACTGCGAGCAAAACAACATCCCGCACGGGCACGGCTTCAGCGTCCGTTTCCTGGCGCTCTGGCAGGAGGTCAAGCGGATGGTGGACGCGGGGACCCTGGGCCGCGTGGTCAGCGTATCGGCGGCCTGCATGCACACCGGGGGGCTCGCCACCGCCGCCGACAACTGGCGCTTCAAGGCCGGCCGCAACCCCGGCGGGCCGCTTTACCAGTGCGGCATCCACAAGATTGACCTGCTTCGCTTCCTCTTCGGCGAGGGCCGCTGGCGGGCCGGCACCGTGCAGCGCGCGATCACGCCGTCCCCGACCGACGACGCGTATGTGCTGCTCGGCGAGTTCGGCGGCATCCCGGCCACGCTGCACAGCCACTACGTGGCCTCCTACCGGCACGCGATGGAGATCTACGGGACCCAGGGCGATCTGTTCATCACGGAATACCCCGTGAAACTCGAACACAAAATCACCGACCTGACCTCCGGATTCGAGCCGATCCATGACCTCACGGGGAAGATCCCGGCGGCCGACGCGGAGGGCGACTCGCTGCGCGACTTCGCTGCGGCCGTGCGCGAGCGCCGCCAGCCGGTCATGAACGGACGCGAGGGTCTGAAGTCCCTCGAACTCGTGTTCCAGGCCGTGGAAATCGCGGCTGAAATTGAGGCGCCCGCGCCGGCGGCGGCCCCGCGCTGATCCTGGCCTGCGCCTTGACGGCCGGCACACCTCACAAGGCTGAAAAATGGAAACCGCCACGTTCGACACCATCGTCCGCTCGCTGCTGCGCGCAAGCCCCCGGTCGTACACGCCCGCCTTCCGCGTCGAACGGCAGGACGGAAGCGACTTGCTGTTCGATGGGGACCGTCCTCTGGCCCGATTCTACCGCGATCTTCTCGATATCTGGGCGTTCTCGCCGTTCGATCCGGACATCAAGGCGAATTCCGAACCGCCCGGCGAGGTCGTGGATCTCCATACGGCCCACAACACCGTCCTCAACTTCGGCAGCCAGACCTGGCCGTCGCATTGGGCCGGCACGACCCTGCGCTGGGACTGGGAAGTCCCCGAGGGCCGCGAGCTGGTCGCCGTCGTCTCGCTCGACGCGCGGGAGGGCGAGACCGCGCGCTGGCGGCTGACCACCGGCTACGACCCGGCCCGCGCGCAGTACACCTGGCGCATCACGCTCGACGCCCGCAAGATGGATCCGGACGGGTTCGAGGGCTTCAATCTGATGACCGCCGGCGCGCTCGAGGACCGGCCGGAGAAGCGGCGCTGGACGCACAGCCTGTGGGAGGGCGCGGATGGCGTGCTGCGCCGGATGGTCCACTCGAACGCGCTGCTCAAGTGCACCGACTACGCCAATCTCCGGTCGGGCGACGGCCCCTGGCGCGGGCGCAACCTGTCCTATCCGCGGACGTGGATTGCGTACGCCGCGCATCCGGTCTTCAATCCCGCGCTGCTCGTACGCCGCGCCAGCTGCCCGTTGTGGGCGACGATGTGCGATCAGCTCTTCGACGGCCACATCCTCTTCAGCCGCGCGGGCCTCGAGAACCTGGGCGAGGACGGCTATTTCCACTATCACATGGACCTGGATTTCGTGAATCTGCCCGCCGCCCTCGCGCGCGACCTGCTCCAGCGCGCGGCGGATCCCGTGCGGCCGAAGAAGTGGTGGAACGAGAAGTTCGCCCTGGCGTTCCGCATGGACGCGCCGAACTCCTTTGAGGAGGCCGTGGATCCCTGGCAGCCGGAGGACTGCCCGATCCTCGAGATCCCGCGCGGCGACGGCGGCGCGGTGAGCTGGGCGTCGGACGCGGCCCACGGCGGCGCGCGTTCGATCCGCCTGCGCCAGGCGCAATCGGGCCGCGTCGCGCTTTCACCGTCCGGCGCGGTCTGCAAGGTCAAGCCGCGGACCCGCTACCGTCTCTCGGCGTGGGTGAAGACGAAGGGCGTGACCGCCGGTTCCGCGCGGCTCGAACTGGCGGGCTATGCCTACACCGAGAACAACGTCAGCCACGAGGCGAAGAGCGGCGAATTGCGAGGCGACCACGACTGGACGAGGCTCGACGTCGTGCTGGACAGCCGCAGCCGCGCCTATCTCCTGCCCAGCCTTGTGCTCGACGGATCCGGCGCGGCATGGTTCGATGATGTGTGTTTGGAGGAGGCAACCTGAGCGCGGCCGTCCCGGTGGGGCGGGCCGTGGCGGGCCGCCGATTCCAGCCCGCATGTACCCATGAAAACGGAATGGATTGAGCAGGGTCAGACCATCCTCGGCATCGAGATGGGATCCACCCGCATCAAGGCCATCCTGATCGGGCCGGATAACGCGCCTCTGGCCTCCGGTGGTTTCGCATGGGAGAACGCGTTTGCCGACGGCGTGTGGACCTACTCCCTGGACGATGTCTGGGCGGGGCTCCGGGCCTGTTTCGCCGATCTCCAGGATAACCTCCATGCGCGGTATGGCGTGCGGCTGCGCAGGGCGAAGGCCCTTGGCATCAGCGGCATGATGCACGGCTACCTGGTGTTTGACGCGGAGGACCGGCTGCTCGCGCCGTTCCGGACCTGGCGGAACAACATCACCGGGCCGGCCGCCGCCGAGCTGACCGGATTATTCGACTTTCCGATTCCCCAGCGCTGGAGCATCGCGCACCTGTACCAGGCCATCCTCCATGGCGAGCCGCATGTCGGGCGCATCGCCCACATGACGACGCTGGCCGGGTATGTCCATTGGAAGCTCACGGGCCGGCGGGTGATGGGAATCGGCGAGGCGTCCGGCATGTTCCCGATTGATATCGCGGCGCGGGATTTCAACGCCGTGTTCGCGGAACGATTCGACGCGCGTATCCGGGACCGCGGCCTGGGGTGGCGGTTGAGAGGGCTGTTGCCGGAGGTCCTGTGCGCGGGGGCGCCGGCCGGAAACCTCACGGCGGCTGGCGCGCGGTTGCTGGATCCCTCGGGCCTTTTTGAGGCGGGCATCCCGATGTGCCCGCCGGAGGGCGATGCCGGCACCGGCATGGTCGCCACCCACAGCGTCGCGCCGCGCACGGGCAATGTGTCGGCGGGCACGTCGGTCTTCGCGATGCTGGTGCTCGAGAAGGAGCTGTCTCGCGTGCATCGCGAGATTGATCTCGTCACCACGCCGGATGGGAAGCTGGTGGGCATGGCCCACGCGAACAACTGCACGCCGGATTTCAATGCGTGGGTGCGGCTTTTCGGCGAAGCGGCGAACGCCCTGGGCGCGCCGGCGTCCGCCGACGCGCTCTACAGCCGTTTCGCGCGGCTGGCGCTGGAAGGCGACCCCGACTGCGGGGGGCTTCTGTCCTACGGCTACATTTCCGGCGAGCACCTCACGGGGTTCGGCGAGGGCCGTCCGCTGTTCGTCCGAGCGCCCGACTGCCGTTTCACCCTGGCCAATTTCATGCGCGCCCATCTCTATTCCGCGCTGTGCGCCCTGCGGATCGGGATGGATGCGTTGGTGGAGGGCGAACAGATCCGGATGGATGAGATCCGCGGCCACGGCGGCTTTTTCAAGACGCCGGGGGTCGGCGAGCGCATCATGGCCGCGGCCCTGAATGTCCCGGTCTCCGTCCTGGCGACCGCGGGCGAAGGCGGCGCGTGGGGCATCGCGCTGCTGGCGGCCTATGCGGTCCGCGCGCGGCGCGACCAGTTCCTCCCGGATTTTCTCGCGTCAGTGTTTGCCGGCGCCATGGGCGAGGCCGTGCGCCCCGCGCCCGCGGAGGTGGAAGGTTTTGCCCGCTATTACGAACGCTATCGGAAGGGCCTGGAAATCGAGCGGGCGGCGATCGCGTCGCTCCCGTGATGCCCTCCCGCGCCCCGCGCGCGGCGTCGTCAGGAAGCGCCCGTCCGGCTCTGCAACAACAGGCTGACGCCGCGCTGCGTGTATTCGCGCAGCACGTCGCCCAGCGAGCGCTTGCGGGATTCGGGAATGCGCCGCAGCAGCAGCCACGCGGACCCGCGCATCAGGGCGGACACCGCGAAGAGGCTGTGGAAGCCGGTCCACTGGAAGCCGCGGTATTCCCATGACCACGGCGCGAGCGCCTCGAGCAGCGGCCCGGAGAGCAGGCCGGTGGCGCAGCCCGTGATCCCCGCGGCGGCGCCGAGCACGGACATGTAGGCGACGCGATAGCGCGCCGGCGCCGTGTTCAGGCTCAGGTTGAACAGCGCGGTGTTGAAACCGCCCCATCCCACGGCATCCACCACGCCGCCGATCCAGATGAACAGGAGGAAACCCGGCGCCGAAAAGATCCAGCATGCCGGCAGGATCGCGGCCACGACGACGAGCGTCACGCCGAGCACGGCCTTGTGGCCCACCTGGTCCGCGATACGGCCCCACAGCGGCATCGTCACCAACCCGCAGGTCGCCGCGATCGCGCTGAAAATGGCGACCTGTGTGAAGGACATCCCGAGGTGCTGCAGAAAAAAAGGAATCACAAACGGCGAGCCGAGCATGACGGCGGCGTTCCAGTACATCGAAAAGGCGAGAAAGCGGCGGAAATTCGGGTCGCGCAACGGCGCGACCAGCATCTCCCACGGCGCGAGGCGCGGCGCCGGCCGTTGCGGATCCTCATGCCAGCCGTACATCACGATGCCCGTGAGCCCGAAGAGCAGGCCGGCGGCGAGCAGCATCTGGAAGCCGCCCGGCGACGCCGCCCGGTCGAGGTACGCGCCCGCCGCAAGACCCGCCGCCATGCCGACCACGCCGCACACGCTGTTGCGGAACCCGAAGTACCGCCCGCGAATCGAGTCCGGGACAATATCCGCCATGAGGCTGATCCACGCCGGGCCTATGCCGCCCTGCAGGAAGGCCGACAGCGCGATCAGGCCGACCAGCGTCCATGCCGCGGACCAGCCGTCCGGCACGAGCCAGGGAAGGAATATGGCGTACGCCCACAACCCGCGCCCCAACGTGGTGAGGAGCTGGATATAACCAGTGCGCCGGGCCCGGCGCGTGCCCAGCCATGCGAGCAGCGGACTGAACGCCTGCACCAGCAGCGGCGCGCTGGCCGCGGCGGCCAGCGCGCGGGGGCCCGCGCCCAGCGCGATCAGATAGCCGGTGAGCACGGCGCCGCTGGTCCATGCGAGGAAGACGGTCGTGAATGAACCCTCCACGACGGAGAGGCCGAGCGTGCGATGGGCGCGGCGTCTGGCGTCGGGCGGTGCGGAAACGAAATTCATGGAGCGCCGAATGTGGCGCGATCGGGGCCCGAAGGCAAGGGGTCCCGGGTCGCCGTCTGCTCGATGCGCCGGGCCAGGATCGCCTTGAGGCTTCGCGCGAGGACCGGCCCGATGCCCGGAACCGCCGCGAGATCGGACTCCGAAGCCCGGGCCAGGCGCGTGACGGAACCGAATTGTCGGAGCAGCAGCGCCTTGCGCTTGTCGCCCACGCCCTCGACCTGGTCCAGCAACGAATCGCGGATCAGCCTGGCGCGCAACCGGCGGTGGTAATCCAGGGCGAATCGGTGCGCCTCGTCCCGGATCTGCTGAAGAACCCGAAGGGCAAACGACTCGCGCGGCAGGCGGACGGGCTCGGCGCGGGGGCCCACGCCGACATGGATCTCCTCAAACCGCTTGGCGAGCCCCGCCGCCGGCAGGTGCGCCAGGCCCAGCCGCTCCAGCTCGGCCCGCGCCGCGCCCAGTTGCGTGACCCCGCCATCAACCAGGACGAGGTCGGGCAGGGGCCTCCGCTCGTCCAGCAGCCGGCGGTAGCGGCGGTGGATGACTTCGG
This sequence comes from uncultured Verrucomicrobiota bacterium, assembly GCA_964388845.1. Lineage (GTDB taxonomy): Bacteria > Verrucomicrobiota > Kiritimatiellia > CAIVKH01 > CAIVKH01 > JAMLJG01. The sequence goes on along the minus strand of CAYMCD010000055.1, from coordinate 13,976 downwards.
CCATCATCGCGGGGTCATCGCTGCCGGTGACCGTCTTGATGCGAAACCGGCGGTACCGCGACCGCGCGGGCGCGCCGTCCACCGCCACGACCATGCTCGCGACGGCGTGCGTGCCCGAAATGTTCGAGATGTCGAAACACTCGATGACCTTCGGCGGCGCGGGCAGATCCAGCGCGAGGCGCAGGTCCTGCAGGCCGGCCCGCGCGTCGTCCGGGCGAAGGTGGAACTGGCTCGTCCCGCGCGCGCGCTCGCGGATCGCGCGGCGCAGCAGCAGCAGGGTGTCGCGCAGCGCGGCGGCGGATTCATAATCCCGCCGGTCCGCCGCCCCGCGCATTTTCTGTTCAAGCTCCGCGAGCCACTCCGGCCGCTCGCCGCGCAGGAAGGCGATGCCTTCCCCGACGCGCGCGTGGTAGTCGGCCGAAGCGACGCGCGCGATGCACGGCGCGCTGCAGTAGCTGACGATATCCGCGTGGCAGTGCCGGTGGTCGTCCGGGCCCGGCTCGCGCGGGCGGCACTCGCGCAGCCCGAACCGGCGGTTGACGAAATCGAGCGCCGCGCGGGCCGCGCGCGAGTCGCTGTAGGGGCCGAAGTAGACCGCGCCGTCCTTGCGATCCAGCCGGCACGGCTCGAACCGCGGCCAGGGGTCGTCGGGGTGCACGCGCAGCAGCAGGAAGCGCTTGTCGTCGCGCATCAGCACGTTGTAGCGCGGGCGGTATTCCTTGATCATCCGCCCTTCGGTCAGGATCGCCTCCGCCTCCGTCCGGACCGGCAGGACATCGAGGTCGGCGATGGTGCGGATCAGCCCGCGCAATTTCGGGTCCGCGCTCCGCAGCGTGCCCCGCTGGAAATAGTGCCGCACCCGGTTCCGCAGCGACGCGGCCTTGCCCACGTAGATGATCCGCCCGCCCGCGTCGCGCATCACGTACACGCCCGGGCGGTCCGGCAGTTCCCGGAGCTTGCGCTTGATGATTTCGGGCAGGACCATGCCGTGCACTATACCACGAAGCGCGCCCGGCGCCGCATCAGCGCATTTCCTGCCCGCCGGTCACATTGATCGCCTGGCCCGTCATGTAGCTCGACTGGCCCGACGCGAGAAATGCGACGGCGTTGCCGATGTCCTCGTACGTGCAGCCGCGGCGGAGCGGAACCTGATTCACATAAAACGCGCGCACATCGTCCAGATTTTTCGCGCCGGGCACCTTGCCCGCCTTGAAATACTGCACGAAAAGCCCGCGCTCCGGATCCGTCCACAGCGGCGACTCCAGCAAATTCCCCGGGCACACCGCGTTGACGCGCACGCCGTGCGGCGCCATCTCCAGCGCGACGCTCTGCACGAGACCGATGCCGCCGAACTTGCTCGCGGCGTACGCGGAGTTCGCCGCGCTGCCCTTCTTGCCTGACTTGGAATTGATCTGGATGATCGAGCCCGCCTTCTGCGCCTTCATGATGCGGCACGCGTGCTTGAAGGTCAGGAACTGGCCGAACAGGTTCACATTCATCACCGCGCGCCACTTCTCGGCGTCCGCCTCCGTGATCGGCTCCGCGATCAGGATCGCCGCGTTCGCGACGACGATGTCCACGCGGTCGAACGCGCGCCGCGCCCCGGCGAACAGCCGCTCCACGTCGGGCTCCTTCGCGATGTCGCCCGCGACCGCGAGGGTCGTCCGGCCCGTCGCCGCGGCGACCGCCTCCGCGGTCTTGCGCACGGCCTCCTCCTTGAGGTCGAACAGCGCCACGTCGCAGCCTTCCCGCGCGAGCCGCTCCGCCAGCGCCGCGCCGAGTCCCTGTGCCGCGCCCGTGATGACCGCCTTCTTGTCCTTCAACAACATGATGCGCTCCGTTTCCGATGATGGGTGTTGATTATTTTTCAAACGCCGCGAGCAGCGCCTGCTCCGCCGCCAGCGTCCATGCGCCGCCATTGAGTTTCGCGGCCACCGCGGGGTGCGTCTTGTGCAATTCCGCGAGCGGCGTCAGCGGCAGGCCCCTGCAGCCCGGATACACGAGAATCTTGCCCGCGATGAGCTGTTTTTCCACCGCGCGGATGCCGTCAATCGCGCCGTCGAGACCGCTGACCGCCGCCACCGAAAGGTTTGTGTCGAGCGTGCGCGCCGTCACCTTCTTCAACACGATGCGCATGTCCTCCAGCGTGCTGCCGCTGGTGCCGATGAAATACGCCCGCTTCTCGACATACGCGTCGAGGTTGACCGGGTGCGTCACGGCCGCCGGGATGCCGGCGAAGATGTTGATCACCGCGCGCGGCGCCGCCTGCTCGACCGCCTGCGCGATGAGCGCGGGCGCCGGCACCATCAGCGCGATGTAGTCGAACGGACCCGCCGGCGGGTTCGTCTTCGCGTTGTACGTCTCGAACGCCACGCCGCGTTTCACCGCGAGCGGCGCGGCGACCTTGCGCAACTGCGCGAGGCGCTCGTCGCTCATGTCGCCGCCGAACACGCGCACGCCGGGCACGCCCTGGCAGAGGTCGCGGATCACGTGCATCGTGCCCATCGGGCCGGCCGCGCCGACTATGTTGATGGCGTCGTTCGCGCGGATCTCGCCCGTCGCCGGGATCGCCGCATACCCGTCCGCCGGGTCCGCGCCCGTTGTGCCGGCGATGCGCACGCCGCCGTAATGCAGGCGTCCGACCGGCGTCACCACCGGGCGCCCGAACCGGCGGCCGTCCAGCACGAGGTTCACGAGGCCGTTCTTCGCGACCTTCGGGAACAGGGCCTCCAGCAGGTCCGCGTCCGCGCCGATGAACACGAGGTCGTCGAGCGACTCGTCTGCGATTCCCGCGACGCGGGCGCGGTCGAACGACGCGGCGTCCACCGTCAGGGCCGCGCCGCCCTGCTGCGGGCCCCGCCGCTCGCGCGCCACGTACGAATCCTCGACGCACGCCCACGGTTCCACGAGCGCGATCGCCGACGCGGAGAGATCGCCCGCCGCCGGGAGCAACATCGAATCGCCGTCCGGCGCGGTGATCACCCGCTCGTCCAGCAGCACGAACTCCTGCAGCGCGCCCTCGAAGTTGTAGCCGAACGCCGCGTTCGAGTTCGCCGTCTTCAGCCATCGGAAATCCGCCTGCACCAGCCGCCGGTCGCCCGGCTTCGCGCCGCGGACCGCGGCCCCGACCGCGATCACCTGCACCACCGTTTCGTGGCCCGGGACCGTCGGCTTGTCGTTCGGCACATAGCTCGGGATTTCCGCGAGCGTCTCGGGCCCCAGCGTCGTCAGCACGTCCGACTTGCGCACGTGCCCGTGGAATTGCTTCAGGAGTTTGAGGTCGGAGAAGCAGAGGCCGGTCACCTCCACGCGGGCGAGGATCTGGTGCGGGCCGGGCCGCGGCACCGGTTTCGCGCTGTTGAGCCGCAGCTCGTCCGGGCCCGTGAGTTGCACGGCGCGCTGCGTTTCGGGTGTGGTTGTCGTCATGTGTTCTCCTCGTTCAATCGCCCTTGGCCTCGGCCACCGCCCCGGCCTCGTTCCAAAAGTTCCAACGTCTGTAAAAATGGCTCCCGGTCGGTTCCAACGTCTGTAATTTACAGTGCCTGTAAAAACAGTCCTACAGCCTCCGGCGGATCGCGTCGGGCGCGTCGCCGGGGGTGAGGCCGGCGAGTTTGGCTTCGGTTCCGGGCGAGAGGGCGGCGCCGAGGGCGGCGAACCAGGCGAGGCGGTCCTCGCGGCGGGGCAGGTGGTGTTCGGCCCACGGGCCGAGGTAGCCGATGCCGGCGGCGCGCTGGAGCGCGGTGTGCGCGTAGAGGACGAAGGCGCCGCGGCGGAACGCGGGGACGAGCGGGCGCAGGGCCTCGTCGTCGAAGGCGTCCACGAATTTCTGGCCGTAGCTGTTCATCTCGGTGCCGGCGATGACGGGCCAGTGGAGGCGTTCGGCGAGGGCGACGACGTCGTGCAGGCGCCGGCGTTTTTCGTCGGGCTTGCCGGGGGTGTAGTTGCGGTCGGGGATGACGTTCAGCGCGGCGGCGCCGGTCGCCGCGGCGACGGCGCACCAGCGATCCATGTGTTCTTCGACGGGCGACGAGCCGTCGAGCCAGGCGACCGTGGGAATCGCGCCGCTTTGCAGGGCGAATTGGTTGAAGCCGGCGAGCGGCGCGAAGGTTTCCGGCGTGGGCGCGACGTAGCCGGGTCCGCCGGATTTCATGAGTTTTGCGCGGATCAGGTTCAGGAGTTTCGGCGATTCGGGCAGGTCGTCCGCGGACAGGCCGGGGCCGAGTATGCCGCTCCAGAAATCGGGCAGGCCGGCGGGGCTGGTGAGGCGGGCCGCCTTGCGCGCATAGGCGAGCACGAGGTGGCGCTCCGTCGCGTTCCCGCCGGGGGTGAGCGGGCGGACATCGGCGTCGTAGTCGAGCGCGACGGCGCCGAGGACGGCGTTCGCGCGGGCGACGACATCGCGGTTGCGGCGATCCGAGCGCGTCCGCAGATCTTTGAGGAAGGCGGCGGCCGGGCGTTCGGCGGGGGGATGCGCGAAACCGCAGGCCATGTGATAGGCGACGCCGGGCTCGCCGGGGGAGTTGATGACGCGGGTCGCGAATTCGGGGACATAGACGCGTGTTTCGAGGCTGACCACCGTGCGCAGGCCGAGTTGCCTTCCCGCGGCGTGGAATTCGGCCAACCCGTCCAACACGTCGAAATCCACGATGCCCGCGACATCCATGCCGAAGCGGCGCGCGAGCAGGGCGTAGCGGGCGGGGGAATAGCCGTAGCAATTAAAGGAGTGGAACGTGTGGGCGTGCAGATTGCCGGGCCGTTCGCCGCGCGCGGGGGCCGGCGTGTCCGGGCGGTCCGCGGCGAGACGTTCCAGGGCGGCCAGGGCCGCGCCGCGCCGCCCCGCGTCAATTTCATCAAGACCGGTTTCCCAATCGAACAGGGGTTCCGGGGCTCGCGTGTTCATGCCGACTCGCTCCCGCGCGGAGCGGCCAGACGCAGGCCGATTAGAATATGTACAGCGTTCATTTTGTGCCCATATCTGACCGAAATATGTTGCATGTATACCATGATTTGCGTATATGTAAACACAAAAGCAGAAAAAACCACACAATACAACATACAAGAGGACTGATGTTGGCGTTAGAGCGACAGCGTGAAATTGTGGCGATTCTCCAATCCAGGAGGGGCGTCCGTGTGGCCGATTTGGCGCGCCAGTTTGATGTGGCGGAGGAGACGATCCGGCGCGATCTCGACAAGTTGGAGTCGCTGGGCCGGTTGGTGCGCAGCCACGGGGGGGCCGTGGCGTCGCTGGAGAATGAGGCGCCGCACTGGCAGCGCGAATTCATCCATCAGCCGCAGAAGGAAGCGATCGCGCGGGAGGCGGTCCGGCAGGTCGCCGAGGGCGACACCCTGATTCTGGACGCCAGTTCGTCGAGTTGGTTCATGGCGCGGCATCTTCCCGACCTGCCGCTCACCATCATCACCAACTCGCTGTACGTCTGCATGGCGATGGAGGAGCGCGCGCACGCGCGGATCATTTGCCCCGGGGGCGTCCTGATGCCGTCCTCGATGTCGTTTGTGGGCGCGGCGGCGGTGGAGGCGCTGCGCCGGTACCATGCGGCCAAGCTCTTTCTTTCCTGCCGCGCGTTTGACGTGCGCCGCGGTTTGAGCGACATCGCCGACGAGCAGGCTGTGGTCCGCCGCGCCATGCTCGATGTCAGCGACCGCCATGTGTTGCTGGCCGACAGCAGCAAATGGGGCGCCCGCGCGCTGGCGATGATCGCCCCGGTCGCGGCGGTCCACAGCATCATCACCGACGGGGGCGCGCCGGCGGAGGATGTGGATGAACTGCGCCGGATGGGTGTCGAGGTCCGCGTGGTCGCCGCGCCGGCGGCGGATTGACGGGCCTGACGGTTGTCCGATCGCGCCGGAGCGGCGCGCGGGAGAGGGGCATGAAACGGGTCTATATTGCGATTGATCTGGGCGCGTCGAGCGGACGCGTGATGGCCGGCCTGTATGACGGGCGGCGGCTGGCGCTCGAGGAGCTGCATCGTTTCGAAAACCGGGGGCATCGGATCCTCGGCCACTACCATTGGGATGTCGTCTCGCTGTTTTCCGAGATCCGCGCGGGCCTGGCCCGCGCCGCGGCGCGGCATGGCCGCGGTCTGGTGAGCGCCGGGGTGGACACCTGGGGCGTTGACTACGTTTATCTCGATTCGCGCGGCCGGCTGCTCGGGCTTCCCTACCAGTACCGCGATGGCCGGACCGCCGGCCTGGAGCGCCTCGCCTGCCGCCGGGTCGCCCGCGATCGCATCTACGCCACCACGGGCATCCAGTTCATTTTCTTCAACACCCTGCTGCAGGTGTTGAGCGAGGCGCAAGAGGGGGCCGTCGCGCTGCGGGAGGCGGACCGGATCCTGTTCACGCCCGACCTGATGCACTATTGGTTGAGCGGCGTCGCCGCGAACGAATACACGATCGCCAGCACCAGCCAGATGCTGGATGCGCGCAAGCGGACGTGGGCGAAAGGTCTGTTGAGGGAGATGGGGATTCCCACGCGCATGCTCGGGCCCCTCGTGCAGCCGGGAACGGTGCTTGGCGAGTTGCTGCCCGACCTGAGGGAGGAGACCGGCATACCCGCGCTGAAGATCATCGCGACCGCGTCGCACGACACCGCGTCCGCGGTCGCCGCCGTTCCGGCCGAAGGCCGCGGGCACCTGTACGTGAGCTCCGGAACCTGGTCGCTGATGGGCGTCGAGCGCGACGAGCCGCTGCTGACGGCGGAGGCGCGCGAGCTGAATTTCACCAACGAGGGCGGCGTCGAGGGCACGATCCGGCTGCTGAAGAACATCGCCGGCCTCTGGTTGATCCAGGAGTGCCGGCGGTGCTGGCGGGGGCAGGGGGCGGATCTGGATTTCGGCGCGATCGCGGCGATGGCCCGGCGGGCCAAGCCGTTCGCGGCCGTCGTGGACCCGGACGCGCCGGAATTCGCCACGCCGGGCGACATGCCCGCGCGGATCCGCGCGTTCGTGGAACGAACCGGGCAGAAATTGCCGTCCGGCCGGGATCCGATCGCGCGCGCGATCCACGAAAGTCTCGCGCTGCGCTACCACAAGGTGCTGGCCGGCCTGAGCCGGTTGACGGGGCGCGAGTATGACACGCTGCACATTGTCGGCGGCGGTTCGCAGAACACGCTGCTGAACCAGATGGCCGCGGATGCGACGGGCCGGCGCGTGGTGGCCGGCCCGGTGGAGGCCACGGCCATCGGCAATATCCTGGTGCAGATGAAGGCGAGCGGCGATCTCCGCTCCATCGCGGAAGGCCGCGAATTGGTTCGGCGTTCCTTTCCCGTGCGGGTGTATGACCCCGCGCCGGGGCCGGGATGGGAGGATGCGATCGGGCGGTTTTCCCGGATCGCGGGATGAGTTCCGGTCGCGTGCGTCCCGCCGCACTTCCGCATGGCGCCGCGCGGCAAGGCGTGCTACAAGCCGGCACAGGATGAAGCCCGCGATCCTGAGTGTGGATGACGAGGAGATTATTCAGGCCCTCTATCGCCGCTATCTCGGGCCCGCCGGATTCGAGGTGACCTCCGCCGGTTCCATCGCCGGCGCGCGCGATGAAATCCAGCAGCGGCGTTTCGACGCCATCTTGCTGGACCTGAACCTGCCCGACGGGCGCGGCATTGATTTCCTCCCGGAGCTGCGGGGCGCGCAGCCCTCGGCCGCGATCGTCGTCGTGACCGGCCATACGGAAGTCGCGGTCGCCGTGCAGGCGATGCAACTGGGCGCCGACAACTTCCTCGCGAAGCCGGTGGACATGGAGGCGCTCAAGGTCTATCTGCGGAAGGGCATCGAACTCGGCACGATGCGGCGCGGGCAGATGACGCGACGCCGGACCGTCAAGTTGCTCGAGCCGTATTTCGGCGACGCGCCGGCCAGCCGCGAGGTGTTCGCGCTCGCCTCGAGCGCGGCCGGCAACGACTCGACGGTGATGATCTACGGCGAAACGGGCGTCGGCAAGGGTGTGCTGGCCCGGTATATCCACGAGCATTCCCCGCGGGCGGCCATGCCGTTCGTCGAGGTCAACTGCTCGAGCCTCCGCGGCGAATTGCTTTCGAGCGAGTTGTTCGGCCACGCGCGCGGCGCGTTCACCTCCGCGGTGGAGGACCGCCAGGGGTTGATTGAAATCGCGGATGGCGGCACGTTGTTCCTCGATGAAATCGGGGATATGGATGTCGGGGTCCAGGCCCAGTTCCTGAAGGTGATCGAGGAAAAACGTTACCGGCGCCTGGGCGAGGTGCGGATGCGGACGAGCGAGTTCCGCCTGCTCTGCGCCACCAACCAGCCGCTCGGCCAGCGCGTTTCCGGTGGCGCGTTCCGACGCGATCTTTTTTTCCGGATCAATGTATTCCCGATCACGGTGCCGCCGCTGCGCGCGGTGCCCGAAAACATCCCGGGCCTGGTCCAGAGCCTGGTCAAATTCCTCTCCTCGCGTGAAGTCGTGGTGGAGCCCGGCGTCTATGAACGGCTCGCGCGCTACCAGTGGCCGGGCAACGTGCGCGAGCTGCGGAATCTGATCGAGCGCGCGCTCGTCCTCGGGAAAGGCCGCATCAAGCCGGAGCATTTTTATGTCCTGGACCAGGCGGCGACCCCGCTCGCGCCGCCGCCCGACGCGCCGGCCACCCTCAATCTCGTTGAGCTGGAGTCCGCCCGGATCCGGGAGGCCATGGCGCGTTTTAATGGCGACACAAAACGCGCGTCCGATGCCCTCGGAATCTCGCGCGCGACGCTCTATCGCCGCCTGGCCGACATGAAACAGGCCTGAGGCATCCACCCCTCCTTTCTCATTCGTTTGTCGTCATAATGAGAATGTTTCTATCAAAATGAGAATGTTGAGAATGTTTGATTCTCCATAATTGTTTATATGTAAACGAGATACATAATATTTACCGGCATGGCACGCGCCCTGCAATTGGTCTGCACCGATCGGAGAAAAATCGGTGCAGACGGAAAACAAAACGGGTTGGGCGAAATCGGGCGCGAGCCGGGCGGCGGCCACTCTGCTCTCCATCGCTTCTTTTTGGTTTGCTGACGGTGCTGCCGGCCAGACGGTTGCCTCGATGGTTCCGCAGCAGCCGGTTTCCTGGGCGAAACGCACATTCGGCCGGATGAATTGGGCGGAAGTTGACCGTGCGTATGCGGCGCCCCGCGAGATTTGCCGGCTGGTGGAAAAGAATGTCCGTTACAAGACGGAGAAGAAGGACCACTGGGCCCATGCCGGCGAGACCTGGGATCGTTCGTTCGGCGATTGCGAAGACTTCGCGATCTTGATCCAGCGGCTCTGCCGGAACGGCGGCATGGACGCGAAAGTTCACCTCTACATTCCGTCCAAGGGCGGCGAGGGCCATGCCGTGTTGGTCGGCGAATGGAACGGCAAGATCTGGTTCTCGAGCAACGGCTCCTACGAAGAGGTGAAGTCGGAGCAGGATGTCGCCCGCCGCGTGGCCGGGATGCTCTCCTGCAAGCAGAAAGATCTCTGGGTCATGCGCCTGGGCGAGCGCGAGGTGGCGAACTACATCGAGAAGGCTTCGACCCGCGCCGTGGCAACCGCTTCGCGCTGACCGGACGCCTGTTGTCCCGCCCGTTCGGGGGAACGCTCAAGGCGCGGCGTCGCCGCGCGATTCGCCCCCGACCAGCGTCTGGGCGGTGATGTCTTCGATCAGAAAATAAACGCGCTCCGTGCGCTTCTGCGGGTTCATCACCTTGACGCGGTAGGTCCGGCTGGTCCGTGCGTCAACCCAGAGCGTTCCATCGGCGACGCCGTGCACGTGCTCGTAGCGGATGTCCACCTGGCGCCGGCCGGGCTCGAGGGAAATCTCGGTGGGGAAGGGGCGCAGCGAATACCAGGGTGTCGTGGGCCGCCCGTCCACCGCGACGATCGAAATCCGCTCGCGGGATGAGCTGACGCGCTGCATGCCCTTCGGCTGGGTGCCGTAAAGGATGGCCGATCCGGCGGCCGCCCGATCCGGTGGGCGCGGCGCGCTGCCCGGCGTGGCGCATCCGGACAGGAGTGTGAGTGTCATCGCCGCCCATGCAAGGATCGGCGTCGCGTGATGGCGTGTGTTCTTCATCGGATTTCCACCCTCCCTGGGAGCCAGTCTATCGCCCGCGTGCCCATATGCAAGGGGGGATGCAAGGGGGATGCCGGATCAGGACTTTCCCCGGTTTTCTTTTGCCCCCACCGGCCTTGCGCCGGTGGAGCAAGAGTTCCCCGGCTACCGGGACACAAGGCCAATTCTGCGCGATCCGGCGCATCCGCGTCGCGGATGCGAAAACGCTCGCATTTTCGCCCGCGCGAAGGCGCGGGCGCCGAATCGCGCAGAACGCGTTGTTTCCACCCGGTAGCCGAACGAAACTCCTTCACCAACGGCACAAGGCCGTTGGGGTCATTTTGCTTCGCTGAATCGCTCTCGGAATCGGTCTCGGTCTCGGCCCCGAAAATGCGGCGGCGCGGACACCACTCCATCCCCAACGACACAACGCCGTTGGATTCGTTTTACATCCCTCCGCCCAAATCCGCCGGGCCCCCGGCGGACTTTCTATTCGCCCGACGGAACGGGGGCGTCCGTTTCAGATGGGGGCGGGAGCGGTTCCAACTCGACGGAGACGTGCTCGTTCGTGGCCCCGGGGCGCAGCATATGGACGTCAATGGTCTTCGCCGTGTATCCCTCCGCGACAAGGGTGAGTTTCTGCGGCACAAAAGGATCAATTGTCAGCGGTTGGCCCGTCTTCCCGATGGGGATATCGCGGCCGTATACCTTCCGTTTCCAGCCCTGTGCAAACTGGCCGTCGCGCAGGCGGTATATGTCCGCCGGGACATTCGCACGGACGGTAAGCTGGACGGGCAGGGGCAGGATCCGGAATGCAATTAATTTGTTCTCGCGGTCGTGAAGCGTGAGGGGCGCCTGTTTTTCAACCTCGTAGCCCGCGATTTCCAATTGAATGGCCATCGGCCGCCCCACCTCGCGCTGGTCGCCGCTCCACGGCAGGGGGACGTCCCGCCATTCGCCCTCGCCGATCTTCACCCGTCCGTTTTTCGGATAATGCTCGGGCGCGACCGTTCGGTTGCCGATTTCGACGCGCACGGCGAGGGTGGCGATTTCTTCTTCCAGGGCCGGGGCATCGAGGGCGATTTCCCCGTTCGGCGGGATCGTGACATCCATCCGCGCGATGCGGTGGGCCGGTCGCCTCAATTCCAGCTTGTGCGGGCCCGCCGGCAGCTTGCGAATCCAATCGCCCGTGGTGCCGATGATCATTCCGTTTTCCACCACATCCGCCGCCAGCGCGCTGTTGATCTTCAGGGCGCCGGGCAGGGGCGCGAGCGGCACCTGGACTTCCTCCACCAGCCCCTCGCGTATCGCGATGTGGCGTCCGGCCGATTCGTAGTCGGGGCGCGAGACAAGAATCTCATACTCGCCGACCGGCAGCCGGTACACCGCCTTCCCGCCCGCGATCTCGGGGGGCGGCGGCGTGAATTGTTCCCCCCGTCCATCCACAAAACTGACCCGCTGCCGCTCGGGCGCCGGCAAGTGGAGAAAGCCATGGGCCTCCTCCAGCGAGAGGCTCAGGCGCCTGGGCTGGTCCGCCGCCACCGCCACATCGCGCTCCAGCGGGCGATACCCCGCCAGCTCCGCGCGGATTCGATAGAGGCCCGGTTTCAGCGACAGCTCCGTCCGCCCGCTCCCGGTCAGCGCGGCCTCGGCAACCGACTCGGTCCCCCGCGTCACGACCACGTGCGCCCCGAGCGGCGTCACCTCCAGCACGAACAGGATGGTCGCGATGTCCGCGGCCTCCGGCGGCGCGGCCTCCGGCGGCGCGGAATCCGACAGCGGCTCCGGCGGGGCCGCGGGCCGCCGCAGCGCGAGCACGGCCAGCGCCGTGAGCAGCGAGGCGGCGACCGCCACAACCGCCAGCGCGGGCACGCGGCGGTGGACCGGAATTTTCAGGCCCAGGAGATCCTTCTTCAGCTCGGCGGCGGATTGGTAACGCTGGCCCACTTCCCGTTTGAGACACCTGGCGACGATGGGATCCCATCGCTTGCTGACCCCGGATTTGGAGGGTGGATCGTAGGTGCCCTCCGGTTTGTGCCCGGTGAGCATCCGGTACAGGATCAGGCCCAGCGCGTACAGATCGCTGCGCCCGTCCACCTCCCCGCCGGTCTTCTGCTCCGGGCTCATGTAATCGTAGGTGCCCAGCAGCGAAACGGTGCTTCCGCCCTCGGTGTTGATTTCCGTGGCCTCGGCGTCGGGGGAAAGATGGCGCACCGGGAGCGCGGTCAGGTGGGTCGAACGGTCAATGACCGCTCGGATGTAGTCCGTGCCGACAATTTTCGCGAGGCCGAAGTCGGCGATTTTTACCCGCTCTTCATGCCCGCCTGCGCGGCGGTCGGCGGACGACGCCCCGGCCTTCGTTCCGGACGAGTTCGACGTCCTGGAGGTCGCGCCCTGGATCAGGATGTTGCCCGGCTTGAGGTCGCGGTGGATGATCGCGCCCGCGGGAAAGGTGTGCGCGTAGTCCAGCGCGTCGCACAGCTGGATCATCATTTCCAGCGCGGCGGGCTCCGGCAGCTTGTTGCCCCAGGCCAACTCGTCGTCCAGCGTGCGCGGCGAGCCGTCCGGCCCCCCGACGTAATCCATGACGAGATAAAACCGGCCGGCCGCCTCGCCGAAGTTGCTGACCCGCACGATGCCGGGATGCTCGAGATCGGCCATCACCCGGGCCTCGATGCGGAACCGGTCAATGAAGTTTCCGTCCTGCGCGACGTCGGCCGGGAGGATCTTGAGCGCATACCGCTTGCGCAGGTGCTGGTGCTCGACGAGATACACCTCGCCCATGCCGCCCGCGCCCAGCGGGCGGACGATCTTGTAATCGCCGAGCTGTTCGCCCGCCTTGAGGGTGTAGACCAGGCGCGTGGGGCTCATAACCGGGCGACCTCCTGGCGCAGCGTGAGGCGGATCACCGTCGGCGCGGCCGGATCCACCGGCCGGCCCAGGGCCAGCAGCCCGCTGCTGGTGATGAGCAGGTCGCCCCGGCGCACCTGCGCGGCGCCGGAGTCTTCGAGCTGGATAAAGGTGCCGTTGGTGCTGACGTCGCGCAGGATGAAGTGGTCCTTCCCGAATTCGATCTTGGCGTGCAGCCGCGACGCGCGGGTGTCCTCCACGAGGATGTCGCACTGGCCGCTGCGCCCCATCGTCAGCACGGGACGCTCCACCTCGACCTTCCAGACCTTGTCGCCGTGCGCGACCTCCAGCGTGCGCTGCGTCTGGGCGAGTCCCCTCGGGGCCACCCCGGACGCCGCCATCGTCGCCTCGCTCGTGTTCCAGACGATTTCGTAGAGATCGAAGGCGCCCTGCTGCCCCTTGATCGTGCTCTGGTCCACGAAGCGGGCGAGCGGGCGCAGCGCGCCATCCAGCGCGTCCACCGTCTGGCGGGTGGTCATGATCTGGTGCGCCTTGGAGAGCGCCGCCATGCGGGCCGCGAGGTTGACCGCGTCGCCGAAAACATCGTCGGCCTCGCGCACCACCTCTCCGCGATGAATGCCGATCCGCAGGCTCAAGCTGCTGTGCAGCGTGCCCGCCTGCGTCAATTCCCCGAGCCGTTGCTGCATCGCGACCGCGGCCAGGACCGCCTGGTCCGGCGTGGCGAAGGTGCACATGACCTCGTCGCCGATGGTCTTGACGACGACCCCCTGCTGCTCGCCGACCACCTGCGCCAGGGACTTCAGGCAGGCGCCGACGATCCGGCGCGCCTCCACATCGCCATACGTCGCATAGAGTCGGGAACTGTCCACCACGTCCGCAAAGAGGATGGCGACGGTCTCTTCGTTTGTGCTGTGTTTTTTCACGCGGTGTCGGAAGGCCACCCCCGGGCCATCTTGCCCAAGTCCTTCGCTGCTGGCAAGCGGCCCTACGCGCGGCCACAAGGCGCGGGTGCATGACTGATTTCTGACTATTGAGCGAAAAGGCTGGTCTTTTCTTGCCG
>CAYMCD010000054.1:0-20598 GCA_964388845.1 uncultured Verrucomicrobiota bacterium | reverse complement strand
CCACCCACTCGCCAAACCCATTCTGCAACTATGTGCGGACTGACCCCTTTATCCTTTATGCTAGAACGCCGTCTGGTTCAGGGACAGGACTGGGAGCAGGATGGCGAGCGCGACCAGCAGCACGAACGCGCCGACGGCGAGGATCAGCGCCGGCTCGATGAGACGCACCGCGCGTTGCAGGAGCACCTCCCACCGGGCTTGGAAGCGACGTGCCCCCTGTTCGAGCAGGCCGGCCAGATCGCCGCCGGCCTCGCCGGCGCGGTACCAGGGCGGGACCAGGCCGCCGACCCACGGGCACTCGGCCAGGACCGCGGCCACCGGGCGGCCCTGCCGCACCTGTTCGCTCCCCTTTCGCAGCGCCGCCGCCAGCCATTCGCTGCCGCTCGCGGCGCCGGCCATGGGCAGTCCCTCCACCAGGGGTACTCCCCCGCGAAGCAGGATCACCAGCGTGCGGACAAACCGTATATTCACGAGCAGGCGATAGCCCGGGCCGGCCACGGGCACGCGCGCGATCGCCCGCTCGAGGGCGGGCCGGACCGCCGGACGGCGGAGATGCCGCCACGCGAGCGCGACGAGCAGTCCCGCGCCCGCCAGGAACACGGCCACGGGCACGCGCCCGTCCCCGCCGAGCCAGATCAAGATGCGCGTGATCAGGGGCAGTTCCACGCCCGTCTCCGCGAAGAGCCCCGCGAGCCGGGGGAGCACCGCGAGCATCATGACCATCCCGATCGCGAGGGCGAGCCCCACCACCAGCATCGGATACAGCAGCGCGGATTGGACGCTGTCGCGCAGCCGCTGGTGTTCCTCGATATATCCGGCCAGCTCCTCGAGCACGGGGCCGAGCTGGCCCGTTCGCTGACCGGTCCGGACCAGGGCCGTTTCAAACGGGGTGATCTCGCGCGACAGCGGTGCCAGGGCCCCGGCAAAGTCGGCTCCCTCGCGCAGCGCGTCGCGCAATCCGGCCATGACCGACGTGGCGCGGGATGCGCCGTGGGATTCGATCAGGAGATCCAGCGCCGACACGACGGGCACGCCGGCGCGCAGGAGCGCGCCCAGCTCGCGGTAAATCGCGGCGCGGGCATCCGGCCCGAAGGCGCCGGCCCGGCCGCCCACCGCGTCCCGCTGCGCGGCGGGGCTAAGCGCCTCGACCAACACGCCGCGCGCCGCAAGGCGCTCCCGGGCATCCTTCGGATCCAGGGCTTCGACCAGTCCGCGGGTCCGGGCCGCCTGGCGATCGTATCCGCGGAAGGCGAAGGTCTTCATGGGACGCTTCGCGCGGAGGTCCCGCCCACGACCCTCAGGACTTCCTCCGTGGAGGTTTCGCCGCGCAGGATTTTCCGGATACCGTCGTCCACCATCGTTTCGTCCCCGTCCGGACGCGCGCGACGCCGCAGCGATTCGCCGCCGGCGCCGGCCCGGACGGCATCCGCCCAGCTCCCGTCGAAGCGGAACCATTCGTAGAGTCCGGTGCGATCTCGATAGCCCCCGAGGCACTCGGGGCAACCCGCCGCGCGCCACACGGGCTGCGCGCGCAGGCGCGCCGCGCGCTCGCCAAACGCCGCCAATTCCGATTCGGCGGGAACCGACGCGCGCCGGCAGACGGGGCAGAGCGTGCGGACGAGCCGCTGCGCCAGGACGCCGCGGAGCGCCTCCGCCAGCAGATAGGCGGGGACCCCCATGTCCACCAGCCGCACCACGGCGGAAAGCGCATCGTTCGTGTGGAGCGTGCTGAAGACCAGATGGCCGGTGAGCGAGGCGCGGATGGCGATTTCAGCGGTCTCCGCGTCGCGAATTTCGCCCACGAGGACGACGTCCGGGTCCTGGCGGAGGATGTGGCGCAGGCCCTGCGCGAAGGTCAGTCCGATCTTCGGTTTGACCTGGATCTGGGCGATACCGGGGATCTGGTATTCGATGGGGTCCTCGATCGTCATGATATTCAGGCGGGCGGTGTCGAGTCCCCGCAGCGCGGCGTAGAGCGTGGTCGTCTTGCCGCTACCGGTCGGGCCGGTGACAAGGACCACGCCGTGCGGTTCGGCGAGCACGCGGCGGACTTCCTGTTCGACGGAGGCGGGCATCCCCAATGCGCCCAACGGGCGCAGCAGGCTCTCCTGGTTGAGCAGGCGCAGCACCACGCGCTCGCCTTCGGCGACGGGGACGGTGGAGACGCGGATGTCGAATTCCCGGGGGCCGACCCGGGCCTTCGCCATGCCGTCCTGCGGAAGCCGGCGTTCGGCGATATCGAGCCGCGCCATCACTTTGAGGCGGGAGACGAGGGCCGCCTCGATGCTCTTGGGCGGGGGCGTTTGGGCGTAGAGGAATCCGTCCACGCGGAACCGGACCTGGAGCTGCTTCTCGAACGGCTCCACATGGATGTCCGAGGCGCGCTGCCGGACGGCGTCCAACAGCAACCCGTTGACGTATTGGGCCACCGGCGCGTCATCGCTGGCGCGCAGGAGATCCTCCGCCCGATCCGGCTCCACGGGCGGGGCCGCGGCGGCGGCATGGGCGCCGGTCTCCTCCCAACCCGGGGTCTTCCGCTGCGCATAGCACAGGTCAATCGCCTGCTGCAGCACATTGGAGGGCACGATCAGGGGGAAGGCATCCCGGTCGAGGAGCACGGACAATTCGTCGAGGCGCGCCAGGGAGGCGGGATCCGCCAGCAGCGCGATCAGTTCGCCACCGCGCTCCACCGGCAGCATCCGGTTGTTGCGGGCCCAGTCAACGGACAGGTTCTCCACGAGGCGCGGTTTGAGCCAGGCCGCATCGAGTTCCGCCGCGAAGGGCAGGCCGTAGAAGGTCGCCATCACCTCGGCGTACTGCGTCGGGGAGAGCGCGTTGCGGTCCCGCAGGGCGGCCGCCACCTGGTCGGGCCCGCGGGGTTCCGGAATCTGGCTCAAAGCCGCGTCGAGCTGTCCGGCGGTGAGAAGGCCGCGTTCGAGGATGATCGCTTCGATTCCCACGGCTACCTCCGTGGCGCCGGGGCATCCGGGGCGGCCGGCATCGGATTAACCCCGGATTGCGCCTGCAGTTTTTCCTGCATCGCCCGCGCCACCGCCATGTCCGTCACGATATGCGGGGTGACGAAGATGAGGAGATTGGTCCGCTGGATGCGTTCACTCTTGCCGCGGAATAACCAGCCGATGAGCGGGATGTCGCCGAGCCACGGAACCTTGTTGACGGCGTTGACCCGGTCCTCCCGGATCATCCCGCTCAAGACCACGGTCGCCTTGTTCGGCAGGGTGACCGTGGTGGAGACCTCGCGCTTGGCGATGGTGGGCGCGAATTGGGTCCCCGCGGGGCCTTCGTCCGTGATCGCCTCGATGCTCGGGTTCAATTTCAGGGTGATGTCGCCGTCGGGATTGACGTGCGGCGTCAGCTTGAGCTTGATGCCGACGTCCAGGCGGTCAATGTTCTGGATCACATCGCGCGACGTGCCCGCGCCGCCCTCGATGGTGGATCGGAGGATCGGGATGTTCTCCACGACGCTGACGGTGGCCTCGGCGTTGTTCTGCGCCCAGAGGGGGACGTTCGACAGGATTTTCACGTCGCGGTCCCGGGCCATGGCTTCGATCAGGAGCGGAACGCTCGGCAGGATCTTGCCGCTGATCGGATCTTTGAAGACGCCGCGGGCGACCCCCACGGCGAGGCCCTGGGGAAACACCCCCTTCTCGATGAATTCCGCCAACGAATCGGTCTCCTGCGGCCGATTCGCCCCGATGATCGTGGTGGACCCGTCGCGGGGCTGGTCTATGGTCGCGAGGCGGACTCCCAGATCGAGGTTCCGCCCGACGGCGACTTCGGCCAGCAGGACCTCGACCATCACCTGTTGGGGGATCTGGTCGAGTTTCTCCACCAGCTTGAGCAGGTACTCAAAATCCTGCGGGGAGGCATCCACGATCAGCGCATTGTTGGCGGTGTTGTGCTCGATGGCGATCGGGGCGCGCTGCTCCTTGTCGGTTTTCGCCAACAGGGCGTTCAAGCTCTTGGCGGCCTCCTCGGCCGACAGGTACCGCAGGAAAATGGAGTGGAGCCGTCCATAGCCGGACGGGGCCTGGACATCCATGCGCTCGACGATCTGGCGCATTTCCGAGAGCTGCGCCGGGGCGCCGACCAGGATGATGCTGTTCGCGTTCGGCGCGGGCACCACCACGACATCCGCGGGCAGGGCGGCCAGGCCCTCGCCCACGGCCTGCAGGTGCCGCTGGACCCTCTCGCCGGCCGTGGCGGCGCCGCGCATGGCCGCCACGAGCTGGCGGGCGAGTTCATCCGGGGCGACATGTTTTAGCGCCACGACCTCGACAAGGCGGGCGGCGCCCGGCCGGTCCAGTTCCGCGATGATGCGCTCGATATTCCGCACATTCTCGGCGGTGTCGGTGACGATGAGGTGATTGGTGGGTGGGAATGCCGCCAGGGCGCCGGCCTTGCCGCCCCGGACCAAGGGCTCCAGCAACCGCCGGAGTTCCGCCACGCTGACGTGCTGCACCCGGATCAGTCGGGTGACCAGGCCGACGGCGCCGCCGCCGCTGTCGCCCGGCTGCAATACCGCCGAGGCCTCAACCGCCCGCTCCGGCAGCGCGACCAACCGGTGCACGCCGCCCTGCTCCACGACGGACAGGCCGCGCGATTCGAGGATGGAGACCAGAAGCGGATAGGCCTCGCTGACGGGAATCCGCTGAGGGGTCACCACGGTCACGCGGCCGCCGACCTCGTCGCCGATGACAAACCGGCGGCCGGTCATTTCGCCGACCAGCTTGACGAGGACGGGGATTTCCACCTGGTCGAAGTTGAAATTAACGTGGGCCTCCGCGGCCGGCTGCGCGGTCCCCGGCCCAGCCAGGGCGCCGCCCATGGCCGCCGCGAGAAACCACTGGCGCATGCGCTTCACTTGACGATGCCCCGCTCGGACGCCCGGACAAACTGCACGAGATGCAGGATCTCCGGCGTCTGCGGTATCTCCCGTTCGATCCGCTCGACGGCCTCCCGGGTGCCCAGTTCGCTCCGGTACAGCAGCCGGTGGGCAAGTTTCAGCGCGCGCTGCGATTCCTCGGAAACGCCCGCGCGCTTGAGGCCGACATTGTTGAGCCCCGGCACGCGCAGCGGGTTCCCGTCCGCCATCATGAAGGGGGGCACGTCCTGGGTCACCTTGGCGCATCCCCCGATGATGCAATTGCGTCCCAGCCGCGTGAACTGGTGCACCGCGCTCAATCCCCCGAGGATCACGCGGTCCTCCAGCGTGACGTGGCCCGCCAGCGTGCCGACATTCGCGATGATCACGTGGTCGCCGACGACGCAGTCGTGGGCGATATGGGCATAGGCCATGATATGGCAGTGCGCGCCGACGCGGGTGAAATCGCCGTCCGCCGTGGCCGCGTTGATGGTCACGGACTCGCGGATGGTCGTGCCTTCGCCGATCACCGTGCCGGGGCGGCCGCCCGTGAATTTGAGGTCCTGCGTCTGGAGTCCGACGCTGGCGAAGGGGAACAGCGTGCAGCGCGGCCCGATCCGGGTGAATCCGTCCACCACGACATGGGAAACCAGTCGGGTCCCCTCGCCCAGGGTCACGTCCGGACCGACCGTGCAAAAGGGGCCGATGACCACCTGGTCCCCCAGCGCGGCGCCCGCCGCGACGATGGCCGTCGGATGAATGTCAGGCATGCTCAAGCGTCCCCATAGCCAAACATGATTTCCGCCTCGCTGGCGAGCTCCTCGCCCACCAGGATCCGGCCCGCGAGTTTCGACATGCCCAGCCGGGCGCGTTGAAATTCGATCTCGATCCGCAGCTGGTCGCCGGGGCGGACGATGCGCCGGAAGCGGGCCCTGTCAACAGCCAGGAAATACGCCACGCGGCCGTCGTGGCCCAGGATCTTGTTCATGAGGATGCCGCCCACCTGCGCCATGGCCTCGAGCTGCAGGACGCCTGGAAAAATCGGGTTCCCTGGGAAATGACCCTGGAAAAACGGCTCCGAGATGGAGAGGTTCTTGAGGCCGACGATCCGCTGTTTGAAATCGCATTCCACGACGCGGTCCACCAGCAGGAAGGGATAGCGATGGGGCAATATTTTCAGGATTTCATCTATCTGGATTTCGGACATGAACCGGGCCTCCGTAGAAACGGGGTTAATGTGGACCAAGTCGAACGGGGCCGCCAGCGCAAAAACGCATCAACTGCCCGTGATCAGCACACCCTGCTGGGTGAAACGCAGGACTTCCCGCGCGTCGTAGATTTCGACGCCCAGTTCGGCGCGGGCCAGGAAGGCGAGCCGCTGCGCCACTTTGAAGACCTGGAAGCTGTCGTCGCGGACCACAAGGATGATCCGCTGTTTTTCGACATCCAACTTATTCAACGTCTGCACCATGTAGTTATCCGTCGCGAACGTGGACCGCTCGTCCAGCTCGTACCCCTGGCCCGCGGCGTCGTGCCGCGCCTTGATGACGAGCTGGCCCAGCAGGTAATACGTGAGGTCCACCTCGTAATATTCGTTCATCACGCGGATGCCGGACAGGGCCTGCATGAGCTTGGCCTGGTCGCCCGCGGCCTGCTGGCTCACGGTCATCATCTGCATCCGGGACTGGCGCGCCAGCTCGGCGATATCCATCGGATAGACGAGGTTCCCCCTGCACTCCAGGTAGATCGGCACCTTCGTGCTCTGCTTCTCGATCGGGGTCGGGATCAGCACCTTGGTCTGCGCCGCGTCAATGCCGGTGGCGATGATGACCAGCATCAGGATGCCCTGGAGGCACGTCAGCACGTCCAGGAACGAATCCAGGTTGATCGCCGCTTCCGCGTTGGCTTTCTTTCCCATGGCGTCTACTTGGCCTGCTCGGCCTTGTCCGTCTGCTGGGTGTTGACGTTGCGCAGGATGATCGGATCGTCGGCGTAGAGCAGGTCCATGCCGATATCAATCTTGTAATCCCGTATCACCCGCTTGAGCTTGCGCGCGATGGTCGCGCCGTGCTCGCGGACCAGCAGCACGACGTATTGGCGGTCCTTGCGCGGTTCGACCCGTTTGAGGAACAGCTCGAAGTTGTTGCCTTTTTGCTCGAGCTCGCGGACGGGGATCACCTCGCCGCCGGGATGGATCACCATGCGGTCGCGCCAGACCTCGAGATACCAGGGGCTCTTGACGATGTTGCCCTGGCTGTCGGTCACCTCCTTGTCCGCCGCGGGGTCCATGCCCTGCGGAATGATCGAGGTGATCTGCACGTTCTCGGGGTTGGCCGAAATCACGACGATGTTGCTGATCATGATGGTCACCAGGCACCCGGTGAGCATCAGGATCACGCACATGAACGACGAGAAATCGGTCTTGGCTTCGCTCGAGGCCATGGTGCCGGACCCCCGCGCCGCTACTCTTCCCGGAGCGTGATGACGCGCGGCTTGCTCAGACGCGCGCAGAACTCCGTCGTGGTGGTCAGATGTTTGCGGAGATCCTCGAGGGTGGCGCGGAACTGTTCCGACCCGGCGACCGTGGCCATGCTCTGGTTGATGGACTTGCTCACGTTCAGCAGGCTGTCAATGCCGGCGGCCAGCCGCGAAACCTCCTGCATCCGGCTCGCCAGGTCGCGGGCGGCGCCGAGCGTCTGCTCGGTGACCTCGCGGGTATTGGTCTGGATGGCCTCGGCGCCCTGCCGGTAGGACTGCGCGATCCGCTCCGCGGTGGAATTGACCTCGATAACGACCTCCTTGAAGCGCGTGGCCTCCTCCTCGCCCACTCGGCGGCGGGCCTCCAGCGTGAGGTCGTCCTGCTTGCGGATCTGGTCGGCGACCCCCCGCAGGCTCTGTTCGACGGACGTTCCCGCGCCCTGGAGATTTTCCGCCAGCCGCTGGCTGAGATCGCGGAGCGTGGTTTCATACTTGGTGCTGAGGCCGCTGAAGCGTTCCTCGACGGTGGACGCCGCCTTCTCGATCGAGCGGGTGAAGACCTCGTCGTAGCGGTCGGGGTCCGGGATGTACCGGCGGAAGGCGGCCTCGATCGAGTCCTCCAGATTTTCGATCACGATCGGCTTCTGCTCGGGCGACGGCAGGCGGGCGAGCAGCACGTCGTCCAGATAGTTGTCCAGCTCGCCGAACAGGTTCGACTCCTTCCGCTGGAAAGAGGTGAGCGGGAACATGAGCAGGGTGGTGAGCACGAGGGCCAGCAGCGTGGTGTCGAAGGCGACGCCGAGGCCGACGGTCACCTGGCCGATGGCCTGCTTGATCGCGCCGACGTCGGCCGACCCGCCGAGGACGCCGAACCCCGCCACCGCGGCGCCCAGCCCCTGCACCGTTCCGATGAACCCGAGAATGGGAATCGCCCACATCAGCACGCGCGCGATGGCGAAAGACGAATCCGACGAGCTCTGGTCGCGCGTGGACTCCATCTGGACGTAGGAGGCGACGCGCGCGACATCCTTGCTGCCGAGCCACAGCGCGAGGGCGCGGTCGAGCCGGTTCAGCAGGATGCTCCATTCGAACTCGTGTCGCTGCGGAAGGCTGTCGCGGAATTCCTGCAGCGCCTGGTCGTCGTTCAGGTCAAGCTCCGGCGGGAGCGGGTTGGACGCGATGACGCGCAGGTTGCGGTTGACGATCTTGCTCTTCAGAAAAATGAGCGCGCCCACCATGAACGACATGAGCAGCTCGAGATACTGCACCGGACCGCGCGCATTGATGACGCCGTAGAGATAGTCGGCCTTCGTGCCCTTCAGGGGCAAGACGGCGAGCGACACGATGATGGTGCCCAGAATTCCGACCGCGACCTGGATGAATACGTTCGCGTCGGTGCCCGGCCGCGAACCGCGGAGCGATTGCATATCCTCGACCTGGGCGTCAACGACTACTTCCTCTTGCTCCTGTTCCATGGCACTCCTCGCTGGTGGGACCACCGGGCCGCGCGCAACCGGCACAGCCGCTTGATTGCAATGACGATATGCGCATAATCCCGATCGCTCCCAATGAAGTCAATACCGCATAAATCGCCGGGCCGTGGAGGGGGGAGCGGCGGCGCGGCGGGGCCGGGCGATCCCGACGGCGCGCGAGGGAAGGACAACATGGAGTTCGACGTGTATTTCTATGAAGCCTTCGCGGAAGAACGGGACGAATTGCTGCGGCGCATCCCGGCCGGCCTGCGCGCGGGGTTTTCGTCCGCCACCTTGCAGGCCTCCGGCCACCCGCGCCCGCCGGCGCCGCTGATCAGCATCCGCACGCAATCCGCGCTGCCGGAGGACTGGCATCCCCCGGTCACAGGCCTGTTGGCCCGGACCACGGGGGATGATCACCTCCGCCGGCTGCTCCAGCGCCGCAACCGCCCGGCCCTGGCGACGATCCCGGAGTACTGCAGCCGGGCGGTGGCGGAACAGGCCGCCCTGCTCTGGATGGCGCTCCTGCGGGCGCTGCCGGCGCAGTGGACTCAATGGCACGCCTTCAACCGCGACGGGCTGACCGGCGGCGAGGCGGCGGGCCGGGAACTGCTCGTCGTCGGGGTCGGCCGCATCGGACACGAAGTGGTGAAAATCGGGCGCGGGCTCGAAATGCGCGTGCGGGGGGTGGATCCCGTCCGCCGCCACGCCGACGTCGAGTATGCCCCGTTCGACGCCGGGTTGCGGACCGCCGATGTGCTGGTCTGCTGCATGAACCTCCATGAGGCCAACCGGGATTTCTTTCGGTACGAAACCCTCCTGCGCGCGCGGCCAGGCGCCCTGCTGGTCAATGTCGCCCGGGGCGAGCTGGTGCGGACCCGCGACCTGGCGCGCCTGCTGGACGAAAAAATCCTGGGCGGTATCGCGCTGGACGTCTTCGAGGATGAGCCGATCCTTGCGGATGCCCTCCGGGACCGGGCGGACACGCCGGAGGCCGGGGAGCTCCGGCGCCTCGCCGGACGGCCCGGGGTCCTCCTGACCCCGCACAATGCCTTCAACACGCGGGAAGCCCTCGCGCGCAAGTGCGAGTACAGCATCCGCCAGATCCTGCATTTCCGGCAGCACGGCGTCTTCCTCCCCCCCGCGCTGTAGAAGCCATCCCCAAACCGTTCTTGCACCCGGCGCGGGCGTCTCGACGCCAAGCCGCGATGAACGGCAAGGAGCTCCATGGCGATCAGGATGACGCGACCGGTGATCCGTGCCCGGGAATACCACGTTCAAAATGCTCTGGTTTATTAGAAGGAGGGTGCACACGCGCCATCCGCATCGCGGCGGCGCCACGAGACCCGGCGGGTCCATCCGGCGGCGTGAGGGAAAAACGGCGGGGGCCCTTGCCCTTATTGCGTTTGACACCGATTCGACGCGGGGGCTACTGTCCTAGCATGTCAATTGTCCCGCAGCCGAACAGGAGCGAACCATGGCCAAAGCGCTGAAAGTCTTCGTGATCCTTCTCCTCCTCCTGAGCGCGGTCGCGCTAGCCCTCTCGATCTCGCTCTTCACCAAACGTGACATCCTCAAGGGCCGCACGCAAAAACTCGAAAACTTCGCGGCGGAAATCGCCGCCACGCTCAACCGGGGCGAGGAGCCCTTCATACGCGACCTCGGCGTGGCCGTGGATCGCAACCGCCTGATGATCTACGACAACCTCGAGAATCCCGCCGACCGGATGGACGGCGAACTCGCCAAGATCAACACGCTGGCCGGCGAGCGGTACCGGGAGCTGGGCAGCACGTACGCGGATCTGAAAAAGACCACGGACGAACTGGCGGCGACCCGCGTCGAGCTCGCCAACACGCAGCAGCAACTGGAAGACGCGCGGGCACAAATCGTCCAACTGAACGACACCATCAGCCAGCGCAACGCGGAGATCGCCCGCCAGCGCGAACAGATTGACACGCTCGACCGCGAAAAGGCCGGGCTCCAGGTGCAGATAGACGATCTCAACAACCAGCTGGCCAAGGCGGAGGACAACATCCAGGACCAGCGCGACAAGATCGTGACCCTCGAGCAGACCATTACGGACCTGGAGGCCCAGCTGGGCGGACCGGGCAACCTTCGCGCCCTGCCGAAGGGACTGCACGGCCGGATCGTCGTCGTGAACAAGGACTGGAATTTTGTCGTGCTCGATATCGGCAGCAAGGCGGGCCTGGTGCCGAACGCCGAGATGCTCGTTCACCGGGACGACAAGCTCATCGGGAAGGTCTTGATCAGCGGGGTCACGCGCGACCTCGCCATCGCGGATATCCGGGCCGATTGGCTGCAAACCAACATTCGGGAGGGTGACTTCGTTGCTGTCCAATAAGGTCCAAGCCGTTCTGGCCATCCTCGCGAGCGTGCTGCTGGTCGCGGTGGTTACGCTGCAGGTGTTGGAATTGAACACGTACAGCGCCGCACCCACGGTGTGGCCGCTCCACTAGGCAAAGCCGTGAAAGCGCTCCTATTGCCGGCGCTTCTGGCGCTCTGTTTCGCGTGGGCGGGATGCGCATCCATGGACCCCGACGCGGAATCCGCCATCCCGTGGAACGCGCCCCAATCGTGGGAGGGTTCGCCGGGCATCCCGGGGCTGGAGGGCCGCTGACCGGATCCCGGTCCGCGCGGTGAAACGACCCCACCGGCCTTGCACCGTTGGGGCAAACGAAAACCGGGGGAACATCCTGTCGTTTTGCCGGACGGCCCGGCATTGACGATGAAACACCTCCCCTGATAGCCTGCAACCTTTCTCGACCGCAGCGACGGGCCGTGGCTCAGCCTGGTAGAGCGCTTGCTTGGGGTGCAAGAGGTCACGAGTTCGAATCTCGTCGGCCCGACGCTGCGATCGAGCCCTTTCATCTCCGGACAGCATGGCCATGACCCGCAAGCGCCCACAGAAGATTTCGCACGGCCCGTTCGACGATGTGGCCGACCGCCTGGCGGGGCTCTATTCGGATTGCAAGGAGGACCGGCCGGACAGCGTGCTGGGCTGCTATCCGAACAGCCTCAAGATCGTGGACGGGCTGAAGATTTTAATTGATGTCCTTTTCCCGGGCAAACTCTCGCACCGCTCCGTCCACCGGAAGGATCTGCCGGCCTACATCCGCGGGCACATGGCGCGCGCCATGAACCTGCTGCGGCCCGAGATCGAACGGGCCCTTCCGTTCCGGTGGCTGGGCGAGGCCGCGCGCCACGACGGCAGCCCGCCGCCCTGCGCGGTGAAGGCGGAGGCCCGGCGGATTCTGGCTCGATTCGCGGAGCGCTTGCCGGATCTCCGCAGCCTGCTGATCGAGGACGTCCGCGCCGCGTACGAGGGAGATCCGGCGGCGCTATCCTACGCGGAGGTCCAGCTGGCCTATCCGGGAATCCTCGCGGTCGCCTCGCATCGCCTCGCGCACGAACTTTACCGGCTCGACGTGCCCATCGTGCCCCGCATCATGAGCGAATGGACGCACGCGCAGACGGGCGTGGATATCCATCCCGGCGCGCAGATCGGGCACGGGTTTTTCATAGACCACGCCACCGGGGTCGTCATCGGCGAAACGACCGTCATCGGAAACAACGTCAAGCTGTACCAGGGGGTCACCCTCGGCGCGCGCAGTTTTCCGCTCGACGCGAACGGATTCCCGATCAAGCACGTCAAGCGGCACCCGACGGTGGAAGACGGCGTCGTGATCTATGCCCACGCGACCATCCTGGGCGGCGCCACGGTCATCGGGAAGGGCTCCACCATAGGGGGCAACGTGTTCCTGATGGAGAGCGTCCCGCCGAACAGCGTGGTGTCGGCCAATCATCCGGAGCTGCGGATCAAGCCCGCATCCGACGGCGCGACCGGCGACTGGGTCATTTGACCGCCGAACCGGAGGACCAGAGCGGCGCGGGATAGACGCCGTCCCCGATCAACTGCCGGATGCCGGCGCGGACCAGCGGCTTGTCTTCCGTGTACGTCATGCCCAGCCAGCGGGAGGACGCGGGCAGGACTCGGACGGAGGCCCGCCGCCCGGCGAGCAGTTGATCCACGATGGTCGGGATGGCCAGTTCGGCCTTTTGATCTCCGCCGCGATCCCGGAGGAACTGCTCGAAGGCGCGGCGAAGGTGCGGGAACAGGGCCGGAGTGAAACCCCAGAAATTCATCGAGACCACGGTCTCCGGCGATAGCGGAACCGGGCCGGCGTCGGTCCGCGCGACGGCGCCTGACGGCGTGCGCTCGATGTGCGTCCGCTCCACCACGCGCAACAAGTCCCCGTCGGGTGCGACCTCGCACACGCCCCGCGAGACGGAACCGTGTTCCGACAGGGTGTCGGAAAGGCGGTATCCGGCGAGAAAAAAACCGGCCTTGTCCGGCGCGGTCCGGGCCAGGGCGCCGGCCATCCGCTGGTAGGCCGGCAGACCGTAATAGTCGTCGGCGTTGATCACGGCAAAAGGTTCGCGGACGGCCGGCTCCGCGCACAGAATGGCATGCCCGGTGCCCCACGGTTTGGCGCGGCCCTCGGGACAGCGATATCCTGGCGGCAATTTGTCCAGCGTCTGGTGGACATAGGACACGGGCATCGCCCGGGCGATATGGCGGTCCACGACTGCGCGGAAGGCCTCTTCGATGTCCGGGCGGATGATGAAAACGGCGCGCCCGAACCCCGAGCGCGCCGCATCGAACACGGCGTAATCCAGCATGATCTCGCCGGCGGGGCCCACGGGGTCAATTTGTTTGAGTCCGCCGTAGCGGCTGCCCATGCCGGCGGCCATGACGACCAGTGTCGGTTTCATTTTCCACACTCCCAAAGCCGGCGCAATCCCTCCCGCAGCGGAACGGACGGCGCATACCCGAGCCGCGCCCGCGCGGCGTCTATCGAAGCCAGCGAATGAACGATATCGCCCGCGCGGGCGGATTCGAAGCGCGGTTCGACCCGCCGGCCCACGACCGCGGCGAGCTCGCCGAGCAGTTCGAGCAGGCTGGTGGGAAGGCCGGTCGCGAGGTTATACACCGATCCATCGGCGGGCGCGCCGGGCAACAGCGCGGCCAGGAGACCCTGCACGATATCCCCGACGTAAACGAAATCGCGCGTCTGGCGGCCGTCGCCAAGAATCACGGGCTGCGCGCCCCGCCGAAAGGCATCCACAAACCGGGAGACGACCCCCGAATAGGGCGACCGGGGGTCCTGTCGCGGGCCGTACACGTTGAAGAATCGCAGGCTCACGGTTTCGAGTCCGTATAGCCGGTGGAAGATTTTCTGGTAGTGCTCCCCCATGAGTTTCGCGGCGGCATACGGCGAGGCGGGCGCGGGCTTCATTTCCTCGCGCTTCGGCAGCGCGGGGTCGTTGCCGTAGACGGCCGCCGTGCTGGCCAGGACGACCCGCCGCGCCCGCGCCTTCCGCGCGGCCAGCAGGACATGGAGCGTGCCGGTGGCGTTGTCCAGATGGTTGTCCGTCGGGCGCGCGACGGAATCGGCCACGGAGACCAGCGCCGCCAGATGCACGATGCCGTCCACGCCGCGGGCGGCCCGCGCGACGGCCTCCCGGTCGCGCACGTCGGCCTCAACCAGTTCGACCCGGTCCCGGATCCCCGCCAGATTTTCGCGGTGGCCGCTCGAAAGATTGTCCAGCACGAGGACGCGGCATCCGCGCGCCGCCAGCGCCTCGACCAGATGCGAGCCGATGAAGCCGCAGCCGCCGGTGACCAGATAGCGGGGAGAATCGCTCATGCGCCCGGGCCTTAACGATCGAGGCCGATGGAATCGCGGATGAAGTAGAGCGGCCGCTTCTTGGCCTCTTCATACACGCGGCTGATGTACTGCCCGATCAGCCCGAGGCTGATCAGTTGGATGCCGCCCAGCACCATCATGGCCGCAATCAGGGAGGTCCACCCCTGCACGGTCTCGCCCCAGCCGAACAGCCGGCCGAGGACAACGCGCAGCGCGAAGAGGAGCCCGGCGGCGCTCACCAGCAGGCCGATCCCCGTCATCCACCGCAGCGGCGCGCCCGAAAACGACGTGAGCGCGTCCCACGAAAGGCGGATCAGTTGCCACAGGGGATACTTGGTCTGCCCGGCATGGCGGGCCGCGCGGTCGTAGAGGACCGGGCACTGGCTGAAGCCCGTCCAGCAGGTGAGACCCCGGAGGAAGCGATGCAATTCGCGGACGCCGCGCAGGGCCTCGATGACTTTCCGGTCAATCAGGCGGAACTCGCCGGCATCCATCGGCACCTCGATTCCGGCGATCCGGTGGAACAGCCGGTAAAAACACTTGGCCGACAGCTTCTTGAAGTAGCTCTCCCCCGCGCGGCTGCGCCGGACGGCATAGACGATTTCATACCCCTCGCGCCATTTGGCCAGGAGCTCCGGAATGACCTCGGGCGGGTCCTGCAAGTCGGCATCAATAATAACCGCCGCATCCCCGCGCGCATGATCGAGGCCGGCGGTGATGGCGACCTGATGGCCGAAATCGCGGGACAGCACGATCAGCTTGATCCGTGGATCCTCGGCCGCTTTTCGCCGGACCCAGGGCACGGAGCCATCCGTGCTGCCGTCGTCCACCAGGATGAGCTCCCACTTCTCCGGCTGGGCCTCCAGCGCACGGCCCAGGCGCTCGACCAGGAGGGGCAGATTCTCCTCCTCGTTGAGGAACGGGGAAATGATGGTGATGGTCCTGCTCATTCGTTCGCGCAGACGCTACCAAGACCGCCGCCCGGACGCCAAGCCCGAGTTGGGAACCGTCAAACGTCGAGGGCGGAGCGAACCGCCGCCCCGAGGGTCTCGGCGGCGTAGGGTTTCTGGATGCTGTTCCGGATGCCGAGTTTGCGGGCCTCCACGATCCGCGCTATGTCCGCGAACCCGCTGACCAGGATCGCGGATTGGCCGGGCTTGAGTTCCAGGATCTGCTTGTACGTCTCAACGCCGTCGAAATCGTCGCCAAGGATCAGGTCTATCACCACCAGGTCTATGTGCTGGGCATCCTGTTTCAGCGAAGCGTCGAACAGGCGGACGGCCTCCCGTCCGCTGGATGCGGTCACCACGTGGTAGCCGAGTTCGGACAGGATATCCGCCGCCGTCCGGCGGTGTTCCTCATAATCGTCCACGACAAGGATGCGCTCCGCGCCCGTATAATCGGGCTTGAGGTCCAGCGTGTCCGAACCCGACGCCACCGGCAGATAGACGTCGCACGTGTTCCCCTTGCCCACCGAACTCCGGACATCAATGAACCCGCCATGGTCCGCCACCACGCG
Source organism: uncultured Verrucomicrobiota bacterium (assembly GCA_964388845.1). Lineage (GTDB taxonomy): Bacteria > Verrucomicrobiota > Kiritimatiellia > CAIVKH01 > CAIVKH01 > JAMLJG01. The sequence goes on along the minus strand of CAYMCD010000054.1, from coordinate 4,515 downwards.
ATGCGCCAGGGCAAGGCCCAGCCCGCTTACGAGGTGGTGCCCCATGATGTGGCGGTTGTAAAACGGCTCGAACAGCCGTTCGAGGACCTCCGGCGAAAGCGGCGGCCCGCTGTTCCGGATGCGCAGGCCGACATATTCGCCGGCCGCGCCGGACCCGTACCGACCGACCGCATGATCGAGTTTTTCCGACCGGGTCTCCACATGGACCAATCCCCCGGTTGATACGGATTCGAGGGCATGGGCCAGCAGGTTCCCGATGGCGCGCGAGAGGGCCGTCCGGGACCCGAGCACGGCGGGAATCGCGGGGTCGAGCCGCGCATCCACCCGCGCCTTCGCCACGAAATTCTTGAGGCGGCCGAATTCCTCCGAATGCAGGAGGGCCTCCACGACCTGGTTCAGCGCGAGCGGTTCCTTTTCGAAGCTGGTGCCCGGCCCGATGGCCTTCAAGTCCTGCAGGACGGCCGCCGCCTCGCTGCCCGCCTCCTCGATCGCGCGCACCAGGTCTTGCGCCGGGTGTTCGCCGGGCAGGATCTCCCGCAGGGTCGCCGCGTGTTCGCGCACCGGGAGGATGATCTGGCTCAAGTCCTCGGCCGCGCCGCGCGCGAGCATGCCGAGCGAGGCCATCCGCTCGCCCCGGGCCAGCAACTCCTGGGTCTCCCGCCGGCGGGATTCCGCGCGCGCGCGCTCGGCGGCGAGGGTCCGGCGAAGATGCTCCGCATCCAACACCGTGCGGAGCCGGTGGACGACCTCGTCCGGATCGGCGGGCTTCGCGATGTAATCGCTGGCGCCGCCGCGCAAGGCGTCCAGCGCGTTCCGGATGGTGGCGTGCCCCGTGATCATGACCAGGGCAATGTCCGGCCATTCCGCCTTGATGCGGCGGAGCACCTCGATGCCGTCCATATCGCCCAGGACGAGGTCGCACAGGACGAGGTCCGCGGGCTCGCGTTTGAGCTCCGCGAGGCCCTGCTCGCCCCCCTCCGCGGAGCGCACGGAGAAACCTTCGCGCGCCAGGTTCGCGCTGATTCCAGTCCGCACCAGTTCGTCGTCGTCAATCACGAGTATGCGCTGTTTCATGAGGTGGATCCCTGGATAAGCGGGAGATGGATGGAGAAGGTTGCCCCTTTTCCGGGCGCGCTGTCCACGCGGATATAGCCCTTGTTGGAACGGACCATGGACTCCGCCACGCTGAGGCCCAGTCCGGTGCCCTTGGTCCCCTTCGTCGTGAAAAACGGCGCAAAGATCCGGTCCAGGACCTCCGGGGGAATGCCGGGTCCGTTGTCCGCGATCCGGATCCGGCCCATCTCCCCGTCACTGTCCACCTCGATTCGCGCGACGCCGCCGTCGGGCATGGCATCCCGGGCATTGATGATCAGGTTGAGCAGGACCTGGATCAGCTCGCGGCGGGGCATGCCCATCGTCAGCCGGCCCTTCGGAAACCGGCATTCAATCCGGATGCGCGCCCGCCTTAACGGGGAGGCCAGCAATTGGGTCACGAACTCGACGCACTCGCGCGCCTCGGCGGCCTCCATGCCCTTTTCCGTGACGCCCAGATAGAGCAGCTTGCGCACGAGGCCGGCGATGCTCTCGATGCCGCGCTCGACCATGCTGAGGCTCGCGCGCGCCTCCGCCTCCTCCGGCAGAAAACGCTCCACCGCGCGCACGTGGCTCAACATGCCCTGCAGGGGATTGTTGATTTCGTGCGCCATGCCCGCGGCCAGCAGGCCGAGTGAATTCAGGCGATCCGCGCGCTCCATGAACTCCCGCTGCTGCGAAACAGCGGACTGTTGTTCGCTCTCGGCCCGCTTGCGCGCGACCATGTTGCCCAGCAGCGAGCAGTAGACGGCCAGCACCTCCTGCGTGATCGGGTCCGAGGGCGTCTTCGAGATCGCGGTGTCGTTGCAGAACACGCCGAAGGACTCATGCGCGCTCGATTGGATCGGCGTGATGGCAATCCAGCCCTCCCCGGCCCGGTCGAAGTGATCCCGGTCCCAGATGTGGTGCGGTTCGGCGACAATCTGCCACCGGCTGTCCTTCGCGCCCCGGACGCGGAACCGATCCCGCCAGGTGTCGTCCATCGGAAAGGCATGGGCATGCTCGTCCGTCGTGGCGCCGCGGAGATCCGTCCCGTAGGTCCCGCACACGCTTTCCCCCTTCTGGATCATGATGCCGCACCGCTCGACGCGCAGCCGCTCGCGGGCGAGCTCGACGGCCCGCAGGAAAAGGGCGTCCTCGCTCGGGCAGGCGATGAGTTCATCCGCCAGCGCGAGCACGGTGCGCAGGCCCTCGAGCAGGGCCTGCTGGGCGAATTCGGCCTGCTTGCGATCCGTCGTGTCAATCACGATGCCCTGATAGTGGGTGACCCGCCCGTCCGCGTCGTGGCGCATCCAGGTGCGGTCCTCGACCCAGCGCACCGCGCCGTCCTTCTGCCGGATCCGGTACTCCTGGACGAAATTCGCGATCCGGCCCTCCGTGTACTGGCGGACCTCCTCGGCGACACGCGGGAGATCCGCGGGGTGGACCATTTCGCCGAAGGGCCGCGCCCCGCTCGTCAGCTCCTCCACGCCATAGCCCCATTGCGATATGTTGGCCGACACGTACTCGACCGGCCACCCCGCTTCCGCGCGCCACAGGAACACGATCGCCGGGCTGTAGGTGATGATCTGCTCCAGCTCGCGCCGGCGCTCCTGTTCCTGCCGGATCACCTCCGCGGCCTTCTTCTCCCGCGAAATGTCCTCGGCCACGCTGACCAGGTGGGTGATTTCACCGGCGGCGTTCCGGATGGGCGAGATGGCGCTTCGGACCCAGAACAAGGCCCCGTCCTTCTTGCGGTTCAACATCTCCCCGCGCCACTCGTGGCCCGACAGGACCGCGTTCCACAACTGCTGGAAGAATCCGCGGTCATGGTGGCCGGACCGCAGGATGCTGGGCGTCCGACCGAATACCTCCGGGGCGGAATACCCGGTGATGTCGCAGAACCGGGGATTGACGTATTCGATGGCCCCGGCGCGATCGGTGATCACCACCATGTCGGGACTCTGTTCGACGGCGCGCGAGAGTTGCCGGAACCGCTGCTCCCGCGCGCGGCTCTCCGTGATGTCGCGCGCGATCCCGAGCACCCCGATCACGCGCCCATGCCGGTCGCACAGGGGGGCCACGCTCACGGAGGCCCACGTTTCACGCCCGTCCTTCCACCGCTCGCCGTAGGCGCGGCCGACAATCGGGCGGGAGGTCCGGACGACCTCCTGCTCGTCCCGGCGCACCGCCTTCGCATAGTCCTCCAGGAAAAAGTCGAAGTCGCTTCGCCCCACCACGGCGCCCGGTCCCACCAGACCAAAGGCCTGCGCGACCGACGCGCTGGCGCGGATATAGCGGCCGTCGAGGTCCTTGAAATAGACGCGGTCAACCGAGTTTTCCATCAGGGACTTGATCAGGTTCCGCTCCTCCAGCAGTTCCTCGCTGAGGCGCAGGCGCTCGGTGAGTTCATCAATCGTGTCCTGCGCCATCTGGCGGTACAGCCGCAGCGCGATATACGCCATGAATCCGGTCATCAGGCTTCCGAGCACGACGGAAGCGATGCGGGATTTCAACAGTGAGATCCCGGGGAACAGCCATTGCTCCAACAGCTTGTAGAGCCCCATCAGCAGCGCGGTGATCCCGATCGTGACGAAGATGGGCCACGCATAGCCGGTGCGGCGCGAATCGCGTATCCACGCGGCGAGTCTGTAGAACATCAGGTGCATGACGGCCCGTCTGTCTGCCGGGTACAGGGTAGAAAGATGAACGGAGGGAAGCAATCCCGATGGCGGCGGGCAGCGGCGGCGGCCCCGGGCGGCCGGTCAGGAACGGGCGGCGAGAAAGGTCAGCAGCATGCCGAGGATGAACCAGACCGGCAGCGATCCGATCAGGAGCCAGGTCAGGATGCGATTGCGCCGGAACCGGTCCTGCAAATCGCGGGCCTCCAGGACGCGGAGGAGCCGCAGGCGGATTTCCTCCAGACGAAACGGCTTCGACATGTAATCGGCCGCGCCCATCTTGATCGCCTCCACCGCGTCCCCGACGGAAGGAAATCCCGTGAGGATGATGATGGTGGCCCGCGGGTCCTTTTCGCGGATCAGACGGGTGAACTCCAGGCCGTCCAGGCCGGGCATCCGGATGTCGGTCATCAGCACGTCCGCGGCGCCGGGTTTGTAGGCGGCCAGCGCCTCGCGCGCCTGGTTAAATACACGGGTCTCGTAGCCGATTTCCTGCAACATCGCGGCCAGGACATCGGAAGTGGCCGACTCGTCGTCAATGACCCATATTGCTGCCATACGGTGCGCCGGCGAACCGGATTGGAGCGGGCGGCGGGAATCGAACCCGCATGGCCAGCTTGGAAGGCTGGAACTTTACCACTAAGCTACGCCCGCGCTCGCTGCGTGGGTCAACAATAGGGGATCGAACCGGCGTGTCAAGCCATGCCCTGTTTCACGCTAGGGCGCTCTGATTGATATCTGCAAGTTGTTGATGTAGAGGGAG
>CAYMCD010000053.1:0-20766 GCA_964388845.1 uncultured Verrucomicrobiota bacterium | reverse complement strand
CCCATGCGGTCATTTCACTTGCTACAGAACCGGTCAGATCATTTGCTACCGACAAATTTCCTCCCTTCAAGTTGCCCACGCTTTATCGTTCTGTTAGCTTCCGGCGCATGCAGAGATCACCCTCGGGGTGTATCCATCGGATATTCGAACGGCAGGCTGAATGCCGGCCCCGGTCGGTGGCCCTGACCTTCCCCGGGGGGCGCCTGACGTATGCCGAGCTGGATGGATTCGGCAACGGGATCGCGCACAGGATCCTGTCGGCCGGCGCCCGGCCGGGCGACGTCGTGGCTCTCGTCGCCGAACGTTCGCCCGAATCCATCGTCACGATCCTGGGCATCCTGAAGGCGGGATGCGCCTACCTTCCGCTGGACCCGCTCTGGCCACCTGACCGGATGCATTTCGCCCTCACGCAGGCCGGCGCGCGATTGGTCCTCACCCCGGAAAACCGGCTCGCCCCGCACCCGCGGCAGACATCGGATGGGCCCGCCCCCTCCGCACTCACCATTCCGGGGGTGGGCCGACTCCAGGCCGCACCCCCGCCTCCAGGGATTCCGCCGGGCGAGCCGGACGACCCCGCGTACGTCATGTATACGTCGGGCACGACCGGGCGCCCCAAAGGAGTCGTGGTCCCGCATCGGGGCATCGTGCGACTCGTCATTAATCCCGGCTATATGGATGTCGGACCGGACGAGGTTTTCCTCCAGTTCGCGACGCTCGCGTTCGATGCCTCAACGCTGGAGATCTGGGGCGCCTTCCTCAACGGCGCGCGCCTGGTTGTCGCGCCCCCCCCACCGCTGGATTACACGGCGCTGGCCCGGACCATCCGCGAGGAAAAGGTGACGACGATCTGGCTGACATCGAGCGTGTTTCATCATGTGGTGGAGCACGCGCCGGAAACCCTGACCGGCGTGCGCCAGCTCCTCGCCGGCGGCGAGGCCGTCCTGCCGGACCCGATCCGCCGTTATCTGGCCCAGCCCGGGCACGGGCGGCTGATCGTCGGGTACGGCCCGACCGAGAACACCGTTTTCACGGCGGCCGGCGGCTTCGACCACCCCGAAGAGGTGCCCGCCACCGTGACGCTGGGGCGCCCCGTCCGCGACACCACTGTCTTCATCGTGAATGAGCAGGGCGCGCTCGCGCCGCCCGGCGATGTCGGTGAAATCCTCACCGGCGGCGACGGGTTGGCCCTCGGCTATATCCATGCGCCCGAACTCACCGCCGAACGGTTCATCCCGAACCCGTTCAGCGACGAGCCCGGCGCGCTGCTGTATCGAACCGGCGACCTCGCGCGCTGGCGTCCGGACGGCACGCTGGAATTCCACGGCCGCACCGATCGCCAGGTCAAGATCCGCGGCTACCGGATCGAGCTTCAGGAGGTCGAGTTGAATCTCGGCCGGCACCCCGACCTGACGGCCTGCGCGGCCATGGCCCTGGAGGCGCCCGCGGAGGGGCGCGTGCTGGCCGCGTTTCTCGTGGCCGCGCGCCCGGATTTGACCGCCCACGCGCTGCGCGCCTGGCTGGCCGAGCGCGTGCCGGAGTATATGATCCCGTCCCGTTTCCTGGCCGTGGACGCGCTGCCCCTGACGCCGAACGGGAAGATCAACTTTGACGCCCTGGCGCAAAGCGGCACGCCACTGCCCGCCGGCAGCGGCGCTGACCGCGAACCGCGCACCGGACTGGAATGCCAGATTGCCGGGATCTGGCGAGCGGTGCTCAACCGGACCGCCATCGCCGCGACGGACAACTTCTTCCATCTGGGCGGACACTCACTCCTGGCCGTCCAGATGGCGGCGCGCCTGGAGCGGGAACTGCGGATATCGGTGCCGCCCTACTGGCTCTACGATCACCCCACCGTCGCGGAACTGGCCGCCGCCCTGTCGGGCGCGCAGGCCCCCGCGGCGGCGCCGCTCCCCGCGGGGGAACCGGCGAGCCGCGCCGTTCCGATCCCCACCGCGCCGATCCAGCGCGGGGTGTGCCTTCTGCAGATGGCATTTCCGGATTCGCCCGCCTATAACGAACCCCTGGTCTACAGGATTTCAGGCCCCGCCGTCCGCGAACACGCCCGCCTCGCGCTCGAGGCCATCCGCGCGCGCCACGAGATCCTGCGGACAACACTGCTGTGGCGGGACGGGCGCCTCCTGCAGCAGGTCCATCCGGCCTGCAACCGGCCGATGCCGTGGAACGAATGTGACGGGTCCGCGCTCCCGCAAGCCGAGCGCGAGACCTGGCTGCGCGAAACCTTGCAGGCGGAAGTGGACCGCCTGTTCGACCTCGGACACCAGGACCACTGGCGCGCGCGCTGGATCCGCCTGTCGGATGACGACCACGCGCTGGCGCTGACCTTCCACCACGGCATCATTGACGAATGGGCGCTCCGCCTGTTGTTGCGCGAATTTGAACAACTCTACCTCGCCGCCGGGGACCCGCACCGGGCCGGATTGCCGCCGGTGGCGCTCCAGTACGGCGACTATGCCGTGTGGCAAAGCCGGCGGTTGGAGGCGTCTCGCCTCGATGAACAACGCGCATACTGGCGGCGGCAGCTCGCCGCGTTGCCGCGGCCCTTCGAATGGCCGCCGCCGGATGGAGGAACACCGACGCGCCGGGCCGCAGCCGGCACCGTGTCTTTCGAGCTCCCCTCGGATGTCGTGGCCGCCCTCCGGGGCCTGGCGCGGCGGAATAACACGTCGTCTTTCGCCGTGGTCATGGCCCTCTTTGCCGCCTGGTTGCACCGCCACACCGGGCGGACGGACTTCGTCATCGCCACCGCCGCCACGCAGCGCAACCGGCCCGAGCTCCAGGACCTCATCGGGCTCTGCCTGAACACGCTGCCGATCCGGGCCACTCCCGCGGACACCGCCACCATGGGCGACGTGCTCGAACAAATACGGGACACGCTGGCCGGGGCCCTGCGCCACGGCGACCTGCCCTTCGAGGAGATTCTCTCGGAGGTCGGAGCCGACCGCAATCCCCTGCACCACGGCCTCCACCAGGTCATGTTCGTCCTGCTCGAGGAGCGACTGCCCGAACTGCGCCTGGGCCCGACGACCTGGCGCCCCATCACGATCCACAACAGCGGCTCGAAATGCGAGCTGCTGCTGCAGGTGCAGGCCGTCGGCGCCACGTGGCCCTGTGATCTCGGGTATGCCGGCTCATGCTTCTCGCCCGCGCAGGCGGCGGACATGGCCCGCGACTTGGCGGCATTCTTCGCGCGGTTCGCCGCGGCGGCGGACACGCGACTCGGGACGGCCCTCCGCGCACCCGCGGACGCCCGTCCGCCGATGCCGCGTCCGGCGGCCCCCGGCGCCCCGGCTCACGACACATGGGTCGGCCGGATCCTGGCCCTCTGGGAGTCTTTCCTCAACCGCCATCCCATCGGCCCCGACGATGACTTCTTCGATCTGGGCGGCCACTCGCTCCTCGCCATCCGGCTCGCCTCGGTCCTGCAGGAGGGACTCGGGCTGCCCGTCTCCGTGCGCTCCATCTTCGAGCACCCGACGCCCGCGCGCCTCGCCGCGGCCCTTCGCGCCCGCATCGAGAATCCCGCGGCGCCGGACGGATCGGACGCGCCCCCCCAGGGCGATCTGCCGCTGGAGGTCCTGCTCGAGCGGCAGCGGGACTACGTGCGGACGTGGGCGGGCGCGCGGACACATCCCGGGTCCTTCCTCGTGACCCGGAACGAGCGCGGGCGCCGCCCGGGACTCCACTGGTGCTTGCAGGGCCAGGAGGAGCTGGCGCAACTTTCGGAGCATCTCGGCCCGGATCAACCCGTCCACGGCATGCGCTCCGGGCACCTGATCATGGAATACACACCCGGCAGTATCGCCGCGCTGGCCGCCCACTACGCATCGGAGATCGCGCGCCTTCAGCCCCTCGGCCCGATCCTTCTGGGCGGCAACTGCCAGGGCGGCATCATCGCCCGGGAAATTGCGCTGCGGCTGCAGGCGGACGGTCGCCAGGTTCCGCTCCTGATCCTCATGGAGCCGACCGAGCACCCGACATACGGCGGCCCCGTGGCCCTGCTCTTCGGCCGGGACAGCATCTACAACCCCTATCGCGGCGGTCCCCAGCCCGAACCCATTTTCCGGTCCGCCTACCCGGCCGGCTTCTCGGTTGACTTCATTGACGGCGCGCACGGACAATTCTTCGATCCGGCCCACATCGAGAGTCTCGCCCGCGTGGTGGCCCGCCTGCTGCGCCGACAACGCCCCGGCTGGCTGGCCCGGGCCCGCGCAGCCGTCGGCCTCGCCTCAAGCCGCTGGTGAGCGAGGGCGGGGGCTGCGACCCCTGCCGGCTTGCCCGGCAGATGAAGAAGTTTCCGGACCACAAGACGTAACCGCGCCGAACCAGAAACCAATTGCATCGAGTGCCGCGACCCCTGCCGGCTTGCCCGGCAGGTGAAGAAGTTCCCGGCCTACAAGGCGGAACCGCGCTATATCCATTTGCGCCGGAATGATTGATCGCCCGGCATGAATTCGCGTCAACTCCGCTGGGGGGTTGACACCCCGCGCCGCATTATGTTCATATGTTCGAACATATGAACCCGCCGACTACCGTCCCCCATTTGAGTATCCGCGACGGCGCCCCGACCCTCGCCGAGCGGACCGGCCTGGTCCCCGGGCCGGGCATTACAGTCTCGCAGCGCGTGATCGGCGACCTCGTGGGCCTGTTCGAGGACGAGGCCGCGCGCGCGGCGCTCCCGCAGGACCGGCTCGCCTACCGCGTGGTCGCGCACATGCCGGTGCCGGAGGGCACGGCGGGCGGGCTGTTCTTCGGGACCTCGCACGTGGAACCGGGGCTCGTCGGCGACGAGTACATGATGACCAAGGGCCACCTGCACGCGAAGCCGGACACCGGGGAATATTACTGGGGATTGAGCGGCCACGGGATGCTGCTCCTGATGGACGAGCGCCGCGCCTGCTGGGCCGAACCGGTGTTCCCCGGCTCGCTGCACTACATTCCGGGGCGCGTCGCGCACCGGCTGGCGAACACCGGCGACACGGTCCTGTCCGTCGGGGCGTGCTGGCTGGCGGAGGCGGGACACGACTATGCGGCGATCGCGCGGCACGGCTTCTCCGCGCGCCTCAAGCGCGTGGACGGCCGGCCCCGCCTGGCGCCCGCGGGGGCCCAGCCGTGATCCGCTCGCTCGACCCGCGCGATCCGCAACCGCTGCACCGGCAGGCGGAGGCCGCGCTGCGCGGCCTGATCCGATCCGCGCGCTACCGCGCCGGGCAGTTGCTCCCCGACGAGGTCCGCCTCTCCCGCGAAATGGGCATCAGCCGCAATACCCTGCGCGCGGCCCTCGACCGGCTGGTGCGGGACGGGCTGCTCGAACGGCGGCGCGGCGTCGGCACCCGCGTCCGGGAACCGGGCGCGACGACGAACCTGACGGAGTGGACCAGTTTCTCGCGCGAGATGGAGATTCAGGGCATCGCCGTCCGGACTTTTTCAATCTCAGCGCGCCGCGTGCCGGCCTCCGCCGAGGCGGCGCAGGCGCTCGGCCTCGCCGCGCTCACCCCGGTCCTTCGGCTCGACCGGCTGCGCGGCTACGACGGCGCCCCCGTCGTCCATTTCCGCTCGTGGCTGCACCCGCGCCTCGGGCTGACCGGCCGCGAAGACTTCGCGCGGCCCCTGTACGAGGTGATCCGGGAGGTCTCCGGCGTCTCGCCCGCCCGCTCAGAGGAGCGGATCCGCGCCATCCCGGCGCCGCGCGGCATCGCGGCGTCCTTGCGCGTCGCGCCCGGCGCGCCCCTGCTCGTCCGGCAGCGCCGGGTCTGCGACCGCGGCGGGCGCCCCCTGGAATATGCGGTCAACCATTACCGAGGCGACCGCTTTACCTACCGCATGGACATCCAACGGAGCGCGCCATGAGCGCCCTTGCCATTGATCTGGGCGGAACGCGGATCAAGATCGGACTGGTGGACGGCGGCGCGATTCTCGGCACCGAGGTGATCCCGGCGCATTCGTCCGCCGGCCTCGCCCAGGCGCTTCCGCGCATCGAGCAGGCGGTCGCCCGCCTCGCGGCGGCCACCCATCGCGACCCGCGCGGCTTCGACGGCCTCGCCATGGGCTTTCCCGGCATCGTCTCGCGACGCGACGCGCGCGTGCTGGCGATCCGGGGCAAGTACATGGATGCGGACGGCATTGATCTGGCCGCCTGGTGCCGCGCGGCATGGGGCATCCCGTTCCACATAGAAAACGACGCGCGCCTTGCCGGCATCGCGGAGTGGCGGTATGGCGCGGGCCGCGGCTGCGACAACCTGGCCGCCCTCACCCTCGGCACCGGCATCGGCGTCTGCGTGGTCGCCGGCGGACGCATCGTCCGGGGTCCGCACGGCACGGGCGGCATCCTCGGCGGGCACATGACGCTCGATCTCAACGGGCCGCGCTGCGTCTGCGGCAACATCGGCTGCGCGGAGGCGCTGGCGTCGAACCATGTGATTGACCGGCAGGCCCGCGCCGCGGAGCTGTTCGCGTCGAGCGCGCTCGCGGGGCCGGATCGCGTGGACTACCGCGCGGTCTTCACCCACGCGCGCGGCGGGGATCGCCTGGCGCAGGACCTGGTCGGGCGCGCGCTCGACGTGTGGGCCGCGCTGTGCGTGTCGCTGGTCCACGCCTGCGATCTCGAACGCATCGTGCTGGGCGGCGGCATCATGAAGAGCGCCGACCTCATCGTCGCGCCGCTGACCGAACGCGTGATGCGGCACGCGTGGACGCCCTGGGGCCGCGTCGAAGTCCGCCCCTCCGAACTCGGCGACCACGCCGCGCTGCTCGCCGCCGAGTGGCTCGTACACGAACAACCCGGGATGTAATTCATGCGCACATCGAACTACGACAAATACCCCGCCGTGCCCCTGCCCCGGCCGGCGCCGATCCAGACGGACTGGCCCTCGATCGGCCGGCGGCTGCGCGACGCGCTCCCCGACGGGCGCGGCGTGCTGGTCGTGGACACCTACCCCGGCGTGGACGACGCCGAGGTCCGCGCGGAACTCGAGCGGCAGCTCCAGCCGAAACGGATCGTGGACACGCTCTCGCTCAAGAAGAGCGAGGCGGAGATCCTCGCGATGATCGGCCGGAATCTCACCGATGACCGCATCTTCGGCGTTCTGTCCTGCCACGAGCTGGTCGAGTTTTTCGACGCGGAGAAACTCGCGCGGGCGCGCGACCGGGTCGCCGCGCGCGACGGCCTCACCCTCGTGTACGGCGTCGGCGCGGCCCTGGTCGCGCGCGGCGACTGCCTCGTGCTGGCGGACATGGCCCGATGGGAGATTCAGCTGCGCTACCGCCGCGGGCTCGGCAACTGGGGCGCGGACAACGGAGGCGAGGATTTCTTCCGCAAGTACAAGCGCGCGTTCTTCGTCGAATGGCGCGCGGCCGACCGCCACAAATTCGCGATCTATGACGCGTTCGATTTCGCGCTCGATACGAACGCCGCGCGCGCTCCGAAGATGCTCCCGGGCGACGCCGTCCGCGCGGGCCTGCGGCACGCCGCCGCCCGCCCCTTCCGCGTCGTGCCGTTCTTCGACCCCGCCCCGTGGGGCGGCCAGTGGATGAAGGAGACGTGCGACCTCGATCGCAACGTCCGGAACTTCGGCTGGTGTTTTGATTGCGTGCCCGAGGAGAACAGCCTGCTGTTCGACGCGGGCGGGGCGCGGTTCGAGATGCCGTCGCTTAACCTGGTTCACCGCCACCCGGTGGAGGTGTTGGGCGACAAGGTGCACGCGCGCTTCGGCCGCGAATTTCCGATCCGGTTCGATTTTCTCGACACGATGGACGGCGGCCACCTCAGCTTCCAGGTCCACCCGCTCACCGAATACATCCAGCAGCATTTCGGCATGCACTACACGCAGGATGAAAGCTACTACCTGCTCGAGGCCGGACCGGATGCCACGGTCTTCCTCGGGGTCAAGACCGGCGTGGACCGCGAGGCGATGATCCGGGACCTGCGCGCAGCCCAGCAGTCGGCGGAAACGCCGTTCGCGGCGGAAAGGCACGTCAACCAGTGGCCCGCGAAAAAGCACGACCACTTCCTGATCCCCGCCGGCACGGTGCATTGCTCCGGGCGGAACGGCATGGTGCTGGAAATCAGCGCCACGCCCTACATCTTCACGTTCAAGATGTGGGATTGGGGCCGCCTCGGCCTGGACGGGCGGCCGCGCCCGGTGCACCTGCAGCACGGCATCCCCAACATCCAGTGGGACCGCGACACCGAGTGGACGCGGCGCAACCTCGTCAACCGCGTGGCGCCCGTCGCCGAGGGCGACGGCTGGCGCGAGGAGCGGACCGGACTCCACGAGCGGGAATTCATTGAAACCCGCCGGCACTGGTTCACCGGCGCCGCGCCCCACGACACGCAGGGCGGCGTCAATGTGTTGAACCTCGTCGAGGGCGAGGAGGCGGTCGTCGAGAGCCCGACCGGGGCATTCGCGCCTTTTGTCGTCCATTACGCGGAGACGTTCATTGTCCCCGCGGCGGTCGGGCCCTATACGATCCGGCCGCACGGGGCTTCGGCCGGCCGCGAGTGCGCGACGATGAAGGCGTTTGTCCGGACATGACCGCGCCTTTCGATCCCGGGTTCGACATCGCCGCCACCGCCGCGCCGCTGGGCTTCCGGTACGGGCCGGACTGCTTCGGGCCGACGGTCGAGACGCGCAGCCTGGACAGCATCCGGAGGAGCCTGCGCGATCCCGCGTGCGCGGGGCCGGATCCCGTTTATGCGATCGCCATGGACGTCGGGCGGCACGGGCACCGGGCGGCGCTGGTCGAGCGGCATCTGCTCTACGGCGCGGTGACGTATGCCGCGGGGCGGCTCGGGGACGAGCCCGTCCGCTCGCAGGGCCACGTGCACAAGCCCTCCCCGCGCAACGGCTGGTCCACGCCGGAGGTGTACGAGATCTGGCGGGGCCGCGCCGTGATCCTGATGCAGGAGTCGGACGGCGACGATCCGGGGCGCTGCTTCGCCATCGAGGCGGGCCCCGGCGAAGTCGTGATCGTGCCCCCGGGCTGGGCGCACGCGACCATCAGCGCGGACCCCGCGCGCCCGCTCGCGTTCGGGGCGTGGTGCGACCGCGCCTACGGGTTTGTGTACGACGGCGTCCGCGCCCACGGCGGGCTGGCGTGGTTCCCGCTTCTCACCGCCGGCGGCGCACTGCGGTGGGAGGAGAATCCGGCCTATCGCCGCCGGGAGCTGGTCCGCAAACCGCCCGCATCCTACGCGGAACTGGGCGTGCGGGCGGGCGTCCCCATCTACCGCCAGTTCGAACAGGAGCCCGACCGGTTCCTCTTCGTCCCCGACCCCGCGCGCGCCGCCGGCGTGTGGCCCGGTTTCGTGCCGTAGGGCCGGCGCGGGGCGGCGCCCGGCTTCAACGCCCCGCCGGTTTCATCGCGGCGTGCGCCGCGCGCGAAAAGGCGCGGAAATTCTCCGGCGACGTGCCCGGCGGCACCTCGCAGCCGGCCGAGACGATGCACCGCCCGCCGGCCTGCGCGAACGACTCGGCGACGCCCGCCGCGATGGCCTCGGGCGTCCCGTTCTGGATCACCGTCACGGGATCGCTCTTGCCGCTGAACGCCTGGTTCAGTCCGAGCAGCGCCGCGAACTCGCGCATGGACGGCACGAGGTGGTCCACATCAATAATGTCCGCGCCGGTGCGGATCATGTCGGGCAGGATCGCGGAGGTGTTGCCGCAGATGTGGAGTTTCGCCAGCGCCCCCATCGCGTGCAGGTGGTCCACCATCCGCTTCTCGCGCTCGAACGCAAACTCGCGGTAGAGCGCGGGACCGATCTGCGAACAGAAGGCGTCGCCGATCCCGATGCAATGCGCCCCCGCCCGGACCTGCAGCGTCATGAAATCCATGGCGCTCGCGGTGATGACATCGAGCGCCTTGTGGACCGCGTCCGGGTCGTCGAAGAAATCCGTCGAGGCGTTCGTCAGCCCCCGGAGGTCGCCGTATTCCGCGATCGGGCCCTCGACCCATCCGACGATGAAGAAGTGGTTTCCGCGCAGGCGCCGGAACTCCTCGATCTCGTGGATGCGGCCCAGGCACCGTTCGTGCCGGCGCGGATCGTACGGTTTCAGGTTCGCGACCGCATCGAGGTCCGGGAGGTGTCCGCCGCGATCGAGCGGGAGGTCGTCCTCGACATATTCGATCCGGAGGCCGAACGCCTCGGCCTCGCAGTACGGGTCCGACATCGTCGTCACCCAATCGGCGTCGAAATCTTCGGCGCACTGGATCATGGCCCGGCATTTGGCCCGGTAATCGAGGCAGAAGTCGCGGTACTTGACGCCGGCGTGCCGCGCCGCCCATCGCATGATGATGGGGTGAAACGGCGGGCGGTCAACCGGCTCGCCGCGCAGGAAATGAAGGGTTCGTTCGCACGGTGTCATGGGGGTCTCCTGGTTCAACTCTCGCCGGGCCGGTGGCCCGGCATCAATGCGTTTGGTTCAGCACGCGGCGCACCTCGGCGGAAAGGACTTCGACGGTGAACGGCTTCACGAGCAGCGCGCCGGATGAGGCGCCGGTGGCGCCCCGCAAGTGGTGATTTTCCGTGTATCCGGACATGTAGAGGACGCGCAGATCGGGTCGCCCTTCGCGCAGCTGCGCGGCAAGCGCGGGTCCGTCCAGGACCGGCATCACCACGTCGGTGAGCAACAGATCAATGTTTCCGTCGCACCGCCGGTACACGTCCAGGGCCTCCGCGCCATGGCGGGCCTCGAACACGCGATAGCCCCGCTCCGACAGGGCGCGCACGGCGAGTTTGCGGACGGTGTCTTCGTCCTCGACGACCAGGATGGCCTCGTTGCCGCCGCGGGTGTCCGCCGGCGCATCGGCCAGCTCGCGGACCGGGCCGGCGGAGACAGCCGGAAAGAAGATGTGGAAGGTGGCGCCCTTCTCCGGCGCGCTGTGCAATTCGATAAACCCGCGGCAGCGCTGGACGATGCCATATACGGTGGAAAGACCGAGTCCGCGCCCCTGCCCCTGCTCCTTGGTGGTGAAGAACGGTTCAAAGGCGCGCTGTTTGACGGAATCCGCCATGCCGTGGCCGGTGTCGCGCACGGTCAGGCACACGTGGGGCCCGGGCGCGACGCCCGGCTTGCCGGTGATCCGGCCGGCGTCCACCTGTTCGAGGGAGGTCCGGATGAAAAATGTTCCGCCCCGCGGCATGGCATCCCGCGCGTTTGCGGCGAGATTCAGCAGGATGTGCTCGATCATGCCGGGGTCGGTCTCGATGCTGGGCAGCGCCGGGCCGGGCTCGACGGCCAGCGCGACGCCCGCGCCCAGCGTGTGGCGGAGCAAGTCGTCAATCCGTCCGACGACCGCGTTGATGTCCAGCGGCCGCATGTGGATCACCTGCTGGGGCCCCAACGCGAGCAGCTGGCGGGTCAAACGGGCCGCGCGTTCGCCCGACTTGATGATCTCCTCCATGTCGGGCCGGCACGCGTGGCCGGGGCCCAGGCTCTCGTTCACCATGCGCGCAAAGCCGAGGATGCCGGTCAGGAGATTGTTGAAATCGTGCGCGATGCCGCCCGCCAGGCGGCCGATGCTCTCCATCTTCTGGGCCTGCTGCAGCGCGCGCTCCAGGTCCATCGCGCGCGTGACATCCTGCGACACGGCAAGATAGCCGGTGATCTCGCCGGCGGACGTCTTGAGGGGGGAAATGACCGTGTCGGACTCGTACAACCGCCCGTCCTTCCGCCGGTTCGTCACGTGTCCCGACCACACCTCGCCCCGTCCCAGCGTGGACCACATGGCTTGGTACACATCCCCGGTGACCCGCCCGCTCTTCAGCATCCTGGGATTCTGCCCGATCGCCTCCGTCAGGGGATATCCGGTGATGCGCTCAAACGCCGGGTTGACGTAGTTGATGGTCCCCTGGACATCCGTGATGATGACGGCCTCCGCCGATTGCTCCAGCGCCGTGGCGAGGCGGGCGCGCTCCACCTCCGCGCGCTTGCGCTCGATGATGTTGGCCAGCAGCGAACTGAAGACCGCGACGATTTCCTGGCGGACCGGATCAAACGGGGCCTTCGTGATGGCCGAGTCGTTGCAGAATACGCCGATGGCCTGGCGCGCCGTCTGGATCGGCGACACGGCGACCCAACCCTGCCCGCGCGGCCTCATCTGGCCGTCTTCCCAGTCCTGGAACGGCTCGAACGACAGGCTCCAGCGGGGTTCGTTCTGCGAGCGGAGGCGAAAGCGTTCGCGCCAGAGGTCGTCCATGGGGATCACGTGGGTGCGCTCATCGGTCACCCGCCCGCGCAGGTCCGTCCCGAAGGTTCCGCGGACCCGGTGCCCGTCGGACAGGAAAATGGACGCCCGTTCCAGCCCCAGCAGCTCGCGGCTCAACTCCACCGCGCGGCGAAACACATCATCCACATCGGGGCACGCGATCAATTCGTCCGCGATTTCGACGACGGCGCGGAGGCCCTGCATCGTCGTGTACTGGCGCTCATCAATCGCCGCGCGGTCCGTGGTGTCGCGCACGTTCAGCAGCAGCGCGGGCTTCCCGGCGTATTCGATGCGGCGGGCCCGGATTTCCACCGGGGTGATGCGGCCGGAGGGCGAGTAGCTGTAGCCCTCGATCTTCTCCATGTTTTCCGCGAACCACTTGGGGAAGTCGCGCTGCACGACCTCGCGGTGCGCGGGCGGCACAAGGTCGAGCACGTTCTTTCCGATCAGGGACACGCGCGAAACCTCGTGCAGGCGGGCCGCCGCCTCATTCGCCTCCAGCACCGTGCCCTTTTCGTCCTCGACGAACATCGCGTCCGGCGAATGTTCGAACAGCAGCCGGAACCTCGCCTCGCTGGCCGCGAGGGCCGCGGTGCGCTGCTGGAGCTGATCCTCAAGGGTCTGCTGGAAGGCCCGGAGCCGGGCCTCGGTTTCCTTGATGCGCAGCAACGCGCGGACCTGGGCGGCGAGCTCCTCCTCGGCGAACGGCTTTACGAGGAAGGCATCGGCCCCGAGATCCATCCCTTTCGCGCGATCCGTCGCCGATTTGTCCACGGCGGACATCATCAGGATGCAGATCGGGCGGGTGGCCTCGTCGGATTTCAACTCGCGGCAGATTGACCACCCGTCGCGCCCCGGCAGCTGCATGTCGAGCAGCAGGACATCCGGCTTCCATTCCTTCGCGCGCGCCAGCCCGCGCAACCCATCAAGCTCCCCCGCGCTTTCGGCCCCGGGAAAATGGATGGCCAGTTGCCGGATCAGCAGTTGCTGCACATCGGCGTCGTCTTCAACAACCAGGATTTTGGGGGCGATTGGCACGCGAAACGCAAACTATAATGGATTCGCGGACGGGAGCAAGCGACTCCCCCGGGGACTTGCGCCCGGTTTACCCCCCCCCGCGCGGCCCCGCGGCTAGCGGAGGGACAAGTCCCGGAACGCGTAGGGCAGTTCGTCCACCAGGTCGCCGGCATGGAGACCGAACTGGCTGCGCCGCCAGGCCGCGATGTCGCCGGCCCGCCCGTGGACATACACCGCGGTGCATGCAGCGGCCAGCGGATCGAAGCGCTGGGCGAGAAGCCCGCCGATCACGCCACTCAACACATCCCCCGCCCCGCCCTTGGCCATGCCGGGATTGCCGGTGGCGTTGATGAAGGTGGGCCGCCCGTGCTGCGCCACCACCGTGCCGGCCCCTTTCAGCACGACCACCGCGCCGCTTCGCTCGGCGAGCCGCCGCGCGGCGGCCACGCGGTCGGCCTGGATGTCGGACGCGCGCGCTCCGGACAACGTCGCAAGCTCGCCCGGATGCGGGGTCAGCACGACCGGATGGACCGCGTGGCGGAATCGTTCCGGCTCGCCGGCCATCACACTCAACCCGTCGGCATCAACCAGCAGGGGGCCCTGGACCTCGGCCAGCAGTAATTCCACGATCCGGCGGGTCACGGGTCCGCGGGTCATGCCGGGCCCGACCACCACGGCGCGACCGGGCGCGAGGTGGGCGCGGATGAAATCGAGCGCCGCATCGGCGAAGCAGCCGCCCGGATCCTCGGGCGCGGCGGCCACCATGGTCTCGGGCGACGCGGTGGCGACGATGGCGCGCAGCGATTCCGGCACCACGGCGGTGACCAGTCCGACGCCCGCCCGCGCGGCCGCCCGCGCGGCGAGGGTCATCGCCCCCGTGAAGGCCGCGCCGCCGCCGATCATCACCAGGTGCCCGTTGTCGCCCTTGTGGATGTTGCGCGGCTTGCGCGGGAAGAGCGGCTGGAGATCCGGGAGGAAGATCATTTCGCAATCGTCCGCCTCGGCGTCGGCAATGACCTCGTCCGGCAACCCGATATCCACAACCTCGACGGAGCCGACATAATCAATGGCCGCGGGCGCGAGCAACCCGCGCTTGGGCAGGGCCATCGTCACGGTGAGGTCCGCCGCGACGGCGTCGCCCTCCGGGACGCCTGTGTCGGCGTTCAGGCCCGAGGGGATGTCAATGGCCACCACCAGCGATTCGTTGGCCTGCGCGCGGATGTACTGGATGGCGCCCGCCACCGGGCCGCGGGCCGGGCCGGCAATGCCCGTACCCAGCAGGCCGTCAACGATGATTTCCGCCGCGAGCGGCTGCCGGATTGCGGCCTGCCAGTCGTCCATGGTCACCAGTTGCTCGACGCGGATCTTCGCGCCTTTGAGCTTGCTGAAGTAATAGGCCGCGTCGCCGGTGATCTGGGCCGCGGCGCCCGCAATCCACACCTCGACATGAAAGCCGAACTCCTTGAGGTACTTC
The DNA here is from genome assembly GCA_964388845.1 of uncultured Verrucomicrobiota bacterium. GTDB lineage: Bacteria > Verrucomicrobiota > Kiritimatiellia > CAIVKH01 > CAIVKH01 > JAMLJG01. The sequence goes on along the minus strand of CAYMCD010000053.1, from coordinate 6,050 downwards.
GCCGCGACAAAGGCGTCGCCGCCATTGTTTCCCCGGCCCGCCACCAGGTGGACAAAAGCGTTGTTGAATCCGGACACCTCGGCCAGGCGGCGCACGGCGCCGGCGACGCCGTACCCCGCGCGGTCCATCAGGGTGGTCCCCTTGATGTTGAATTCCTCGACCGTGCGACGGTCCAGTTCACGCATGGTGGTGGCGGTGACGATCTTCATGCGGGCGAAGCGTAGCAAAAGGCGGCGGCGCCCGGCGAACCATCTTTCCGGTCGCGCGGCCGGACGGGCGTCGGACCGCCGCACAACCGCGATCAGAAGGCGGGCCCGGCGGCGAGCAGCCGGCGCACCGTGTCCGCCGGCAACCCCACGACATTGTCGCGGGGTCCGTCCATCCGCGCGACGAAATCAGCCGCGCCGCCCTGGATCGCGTACGCGCCGGCCTTGTCCATCGGCTCGCCGGTGGCGACATACGCCGCGATGTCCGCGTCGGAAAGAGGGCGGAACACCACGCGGGTCTGCGCGAGATCCGCGGCCTCGGAGAATCCCCCCCGCGCGGGACGCCGGACGCATACGCCGGTCATCACCACATGCTCGCGGTCGGACAGCAGCCGGAGCATTTCCGCCGCGTGCGCGGCGTCCCCCGGTTTCTCCAGGATCCGGTCGCCGAGAACCACGATCGTGTCAGCCGCCAATACGATGGACGCCGGGTGCAACTCCGCCACCGCCCGCGCCTTCTCGGCGGCATTGCGCAGGGCGTACGAGGCCGGTTTCTCGCGCGGCCACGGGCGCTCCTCCAAACCGGACACGACGACCGAAAACGGCAGGCCAAGCCCGCCCAGAAGTTCTCGCCGCCGGGGCGACGCACTCGCTAGAATCAACCGCATGGCGCGGATGGGTAGCACGCCACGGCGCGAGAAGCAACAGGGAGGTGGTCGCAAATTGCGACCACCTTGCGAGGAAAGACCATGAGCAACGCGGAATTGCCGGTTCCCGTCGAACGCATCGAGCGGGCTATCTTTGTCCTGCGCGGAGTGCGGATCATGCTGGACACGGATTTGGCCGACCTTTACAGGGTCCCCACCAAACGCCTCAACGAACAGGTCAAGCGCAACGCCGATCGCTTCCCTGCGGATTTCATGTTTCAACTGACCGACGACGAAAAACAGAAGGTGGTCACATCGTGTGAACACCTCCGGAAGTTGAGATTTTCACCCACCCTGCCCCACGCCTTCACCGAGCACGGCGCGGTGATGCTCGCGTCGGTCCTCAACAGCCCGACCGCGGTCCAGGCGAGCCTGCAGGTCGTGCGCACATTCGTGCGCCTGCGCCAATTACTGGCCTCGCACGCCGAGCTCGCGCGGCGGGTGGAGGCGATGGAGAAAAAGTACGACCGGCGCTTCCGGGTGGTCTTCGAGGCGGTCAAACAATTGATGGCGCCGGAACGGAGCGCGGCCGGCCGCAAGATCGGTTTCGACTGATGCGGACCGGCGGCATCGTGCTCGCGGCGGGCGCGTCATCGCGCATGGGGCGGCCCAAGGCGTTGCTGGAGACGGCCCGGGGCGTGCCGCTCGCGGCGCACCAGGCGGGCTTGTTGCGCGGCGCCGGCTGCGCCCGCGCGTGCATCGTCCTCGGCGCGGACGCGGACCGCATCGCGCCCGCGCTGGCCGGATACCCGATCGCGGTTAACCCCGATTGGGCCAGGGGCCGATTCACGTCCGTCCAGGCCGGCCTGCGGGCGTTGCCCGGGCTCGACGGCTACCTGATCCTCCCGGTGGATTCGGCGGGCGTCCGCCCGGAAACCGTATCGGCGCTGCTCCGCCATGTCCATGCGCGAGCCCCGGCGGCATGCCGCCCGCGGGTTTCCGGACGGCCGGGCCGCATGCTCTGGATCCGCGCGGACACCGCCGCCGCGCTGCTGGCCGAGGCCGCGGGCGACGTGCACCTCCGGCGTCAATTGGCGGGGCGCACCGAGCCGTTCGACGTGGCGGACCCGGCGATCCTGAACAACGTCAATACACCCGAGGACTGGACAGCCATCCGCCCGCTCATCCCGGAAGCCGATCCCGAGGTTCCCATTGGCGGAAATGACGAATGACCAATGTTCCAATGACCAATCGGGAGGACGGATTCCCAAATGACGAATTCAGAATGACCGCCTTTTTTGAATTTCCAATTCCGATTCCGATTCCGATTCCGAGGTTCAGATTCGCGGAAATTCGCGTCAAGTCGCGGTGAAGAAGGCTGAAGTCTCGACGTTCGAGAACTGCTTCAGCTTGGCGATGCGATGCGCGCGAGCAGCCGGTTGATCGGCCAGGCCGCGATTGCGAGGAAGGCCGCCGCCAATCCCCAGACTCCCGCGTCCGCGGCGATACAGAGCGCGGATTGCATGGGGATCAACGCGCTGATCATCAGGCCGACGGCGCCCGGCGCCATGCGCGGGCCGCCTTCATTCAAACGCCAGGCCGCCAGGCCGGCCAGCGCGAAGGCGAAAAAGAACGCCCCGGCCATCCGCATCTCCATTTCGCCCGGCAAGTGCGTCAGCCGCTCAAAAGCGGCGAATCCGGCCAGGACGACCGTCGCCGGCATCCACGCGCGCCACCCCGGCCGGACATGCTCCATTTCCCGCCGGGCCAATGCCGTCAGGGCCAGGACGAATCCGGCGATCAGCAGTACACCCGCCCAGGCCGCGACCGATCCCGTCCCGGCGACGGACACGCCGAGCATCACGCTGAACCCGCGGCAGGCGCCCATCAACGCCACGGCGGGCGGTCCCGCACGATGCAGCAGGTTGTACGCTGTAATCGCGGCGAGCAACAGCAGGGCGACGACCAGCGGCCCGCGGCCGGCGGCCGCGCTCGCCGCCAGGCCCGCGAGGAAACACGCCGAAAATACCGCCTGCGCGCGGCCCGGCGCTATGCGCCCGGAAGCGATCGGGCGGTCCGGCCGTTCGCGCCGGTCCACCTCGCGGTCCGACCAGTCGTTCATCACAAGCCCGCCGGCATAGAAGCAGAGACCGGACGCGGCGACCCAGCCGAGGCGCGCATCCGGCGCCGCCGCGGCGCCCGCGGCCAGCAGATAGCCCGCGACCGGATCGCCGGGCACGGTCAACAAATTGGGAACGCGCAACAGGCGGAGCCAGTCGGAGAAGGAGGAAGATGGGAGTAATGGAGCAGTGGAGTGGTGGGATGGAGAGGCCATCACTCCACCACTCCATCACTCCATTCCTCGACGCCCCCACTCATCGCTGGTATTCCCGCGGATGAATGAACGGAATGTCCAGGTCCGGCTCGAAGCGACCGCTTTGCCTGTACCACGCGAGCGGATTGTCGAACAGCAGCCGCTCGACATGGGCTTGCTGGAATCCGTTCGCCTTCATGTGGCCGGCCACCTGGACGAGGCTCAACGGATCGGATGCCCCCCAGTCGGCGGAGCTGTTCACCCACGTCCGCTCAAGGCCCCATTTTTTCAGGATGCCGACGCAGCGCTCGGGGTTCAGCTTGGAATACGGATAAACGGTCATGCCGGCCCACGCGCCGGAATCGCGCGTAAGCTGCATCGTCTCCTCCGTGTTGTGGTCAATCAGGATGCGGTCCCAGTCGTACCGGAGCTCGCGGCAGACCGCGATGGTGCGTTCGACGCCTTTCTTCTTGCTCACCGTCGGCGTGTCGTGCGGCGTATGGATCAGGATCAACATGTTGCGCGCCTTCGCCATCTCGAGCTGGCGCTGGAAGACCCGCTCCTCGTTCGCGGTGATGAGGTTGTAGCCGATCTCGCCGACCGCGAGGCAACGCGGGTGGTCGAGATACGGTCCGATGCCGGCCAGCGTCTCCTCCGCGAGCGCGTGGTTGTCCGCCTCCTTCGGATTCACCGCGACGCACGCGTAGTGGTCAATCCCGAAGCGCCGCGCGCGCACGGTTTCAAATTCGAGGATGTGCTGGAAATAGTCCCAGAAGGTGCCCGCATACCGGCGCGGCGAGCCGAGCCAGAACGACGGTTCGACACACGCGCGGATGCCGTTCTCGTATATCGCCTGCAGATCGTCCGTCGTGCGGGAGAGGATGTGGATGTGCGGCTCGATGATGGTCATGGGGGGGGAGAATTTGGAGTTGGTAGGGGGGAATAGGGAGGAAATAAATGGATTCAGATTACGAGTTGCGCGGCCCGCGACGCTAGAGGCTATCAACGCTCCTCTTCCTCCTTCTTACTGGAAGACAATCGTCCGGTTCCCGCACACCAGCACGCGGTGTTCCAGGTGCGCGGCGACCGCGCGGGCGAGGACGAGCTTCTCCACATCGCGACCCTTGCGGACCAGATCCTCCACCGCGTCGCGGTGCGAGACGCGGACTACGTCCTGCGCGATGATCGGGCCCGCGTCCAGCTCCTCCGTCACGTAGTGGGAGGTGGCGCCGATGACCTTCACGCCGCGCGCAAACGCCTGGTGATAGGGGCGGGCGCCGGGAAAGGCGGGCAGGAACGAGTGGTGGATGTTGATGATCCGGTTCGGGTATTGCCGGATGAAAGCGCCGCTGACGACCTGCATGTAGCGCGCGAGCACGACGAGGTTAATGCGATGCTCCGCCAGCAGCGCCAGGGCCGCGGCCTCCTGCGCCGGCTTGCCGGCCGGCTCGACGGGCAGATGGCGGTAAGGCACGCCGAACCGGTCCGCGATGCCGCGCAGCTCGTCGCGATTGCTGATGACGATCGGAATTTCAGCGCTCCATTCGCCGGCCTGGTGGCGCGCGAGGAGCTCGACGAGGCAATGCGGTTCGCGCGTGACGAACAGCGCGATGCGCGGGCGGAAGTCGCGGCGGCGCACCTCCCAGGTCATGTCGAAACGGGATGCGACGGGCGCGAACGCGGCGGGAATATCGTCCAGGGCGAGGTCAAAGGCGCGGCGATCCCATTCGAGCCGCATGAAGAACGAGCGCGATTCCTCGTCGGAATGCTGCTCGAGATCCAGGATGTTCCCGCCGTGCTGCGCAACGAATGCGGTGACGGCGGCCACGATGCCCGGTCGGTCGGGGCAGCTGATCAGCAATACGGCGGCCTGTGCGGATGAACTCATGTTGCCGGAAGACAACCCGGCACAAGGTTCACCCTTTGTGCCTCCGTGCCTTTGTCCCTCTGCGCCTATTTCTTCGCGTATTCCTTCAGGAAACTGTTGAACTGCTCGCGGTGGCCCTCCTCGTCCGCCAGCAACGTGATGACGAGATCCTGCGTGACGTAGTCCGCGCCGTCGCACAGCTTGATGAGCTTGTTGTAGCCCTCGATAGCGTCCTCCTCCGCGGCGATAACGCCGCGGATGACGGCCACGACATCGGTCGTGTCGCGGGGCGGCTGAAGTTCCTTCTGGCGCGCCTCGAATCCAAACGAACCGGGGACGCGTCCGCCGAGCACCTTGATCCGCTTGGCCAGCTGCTGGGCGTGGCCGAGTTCCTCGGCGACATCGGCCGCCAGCGAGGCCTTGATCTCCTCGGCGCGGACCCCGTCCAGATTGACGGAATTCGCGATGTAGTTTTGGACCGTCTCGAGCTCCTTCCAGTAGGCGTCTTCGAGGGCCCGGACGATGTCTTTCCTTTTTTTCATGTGGACGCTCCGTTTGTATGCGTGGGGAGAAAATAGCCCGACGGGACCCGATTCACAAGCCGATTGGCTGCCGCGGGATTTTTCCGGATCGGCCGCGAGACAGCGCGGCGCGTCCGGAGACCGTCCCTCCAGAGGTCACCATTTAGATGCCATCTCAATGCCCGTTTGGCCCACGGCGGGCTTGTCCCGCCGGAGCCAAAGTTTATTGCGCTACCGCGTAGCGACGGAACTTCCGCTCCCGCGACGCGAGGTCGCGGGGGGCGCGCAAATCGAGGCCGAGGCCGATTCGGCACCGATCTGGCCCACGGCGGGCTTGTCCCGCCGGAGCCAAAGTTTACCGCGCTACCGCGTAGCCGCGGAACTTCCGCTCCCGCGACGCGAGGTCGCGGGGGGCGGCCAAATCGAGGCCGATTTCGAGACCGAGGCCGAGGCCGATTCGGCGCCGATCTGGCCCCCGGCGGGCTTGTCCCGCCG
>CAYMCD010000052.1:0-20961 GCA_964388845.1 uncultured Verrucomicrobiota bacterium | reverse complement strand
GCTTCGTTCGCGCCGGCGCCGGCGGACTTGGTCGCCTCGGCCACGGCGGCCGCGGCGTCGTTCATCGCCTCCTTCGCCTGCTCCATGCCGGCGGCGGCGGCTTCCTGCGCGGCCGAGGCCGCGGCCTTGGCGGCTTCTTCGGCCTTCGCCGCCGCATCCTGCGCGGCCGCGGCGCCCGCATCAACCGCCTGCTGGGCGGCCTGCACGGCGGCGTCCGTGGCCTCGCGGGCCTTGCTCACGGCCTCCTCGGCCTTCTGCTGGATCGCGTCCGCCTCTTTCCTGCCGCAACCCACGACACCTATCGCGCCGGCCACAAGGACCGCCGCCATCATCTTCATTTTCGTCATGCTCGTTCCTTTCTTTTTTCTAACTGCCGCGATACGTGGAATAGCCGAACGGCGACAGCAACAACGGGACATGATAATGCAGATCCGGCTCGCGGATTTCAAACACGATCGGGATCTCCGGGAAGAACGACGGGCGCTTCTGCCGCTCGAAATAGGGGCGGACATCGAAGACCAGCCGGTACACGCCCGGCGCGGGCGTGGAACCGGGGGGCATCCAGTCGAGGATCCGCCCGTCTTCGTTCGTGCGCCCCTCGGCCAACGGGCGCCACTCCCGCCCGGATGGCCGGACCTGGAGCACGACGTGGATTCCGGCGGCGGGCCGCCCTTCGGCGGTGTCGAGGACATGCGTGGTGATGGGACTCTTCATGATTCCGTTTTCCGTTTTCCGGCCTCCGCCCGCCCCCTCCGCGTGGCCATGATCCGGGCGAACGAGCGGCCGTGCAGCTCGTCAAGCGTCAGGCCCGTGGCCGTCGCCTCGGCCTCCGTGATCGCGCCGCAATTGACGCCGCGCAGGAAGTAGTTCAGCAGCCCCTGCCCGGTGGCCGCGTCGTCGAAGACATCGCCGATGAGCGTGGCCTGCGCGGCCTTCTCCACGAAGGTCTTCAGGCGCAGCGAGGCCGCGGCGAGGCCGTCGAGGAAGAACCGGTAGACCGTCGCGTAGCGGACCGGGAATTGCGCGGGATGCAGGTCCCATCCCTGGTAATAGCCGGTGTGGAGGGAGTGGCGTACGTGTTCGTGCATCAGGCGCCAGGCCCGGTGCACGGTGGCCCGGTTCTCCCGTTTCCGCGCGGGCGTCAGGTTCTTCCCGGGCGCGGCGCGGTGCGGGGCGACGGGCATGATGTTCGTCGCGCCGTCGGAGATCCAGATGCCGGTCCCCATCAGCGACACGCGCTGGACCTCGCGCGCGAAATCGCACACCGGGTGCGTCATGGACTGGTGGGCCGCGGTGATGTTGTTCGAGGCGGTGTAGTCGTAGACGCCGAAGTGCGCGCCGCGACAGCGCCCGTCCGCCGCCTCCACGAAATGAGAGAGGCTCGCCGCGCCATCCGGGCCGATGATGGATTGCGGGGTTTCGACCATCAACTCGATCCGCAGCGACTTCGGCGGCAGGCCCAGCCGCTGTTCAAGCAGGGCGAACAGGCGGACCATCGCGCGCACCTGCGCGGCCATCACCGGTTTCGGGATCGTGACGACGAAATGATCCGGCAGCGCGCCTCCGGTTTCCCTCACGAGCGTCGTCACGAACAGGTCGAGCGTGCGAATCGCGCGGTGTTTCAATTCCTGCGACAGCGGCTTGGTCCGGATGCCGATGAACGGCGGCAGCGTGCCGTCGCGCATCCCGCGGGCCGTCTCGCGCGCGGCGAAGACCGCGTGGTGGTCCTCCTCCGCGTCGGGCCGGTTCCCGTAGCCGTCCTCGAAATCAATCCGGAAATCCTCGACCGGTTCGCGCGTCAGCTTTTCGACCACGCGCGCGTAGATCGTCCGGTGCAGCCGGGCGGCGCCATCCCACCCGAGCGCCCTGGCGAAGGAGGCCGGATCGGGCGCGTAGTCCTCCAGCGCGCGCAGGGCGACCGCGCCGAGTTTCGCCGCGGTGTCGGCCTTGAAGATCTGCGCGCCGCCGTACAGCGTCTGGACCGGCTGCCGCGCGGGCGATTCGCCGGGAAACCGTTCGTTGAACCGCGCGAGGGCGTCGCCCAGCTCGCGCTCGACGGGCTCCAGGACATCCGGAGTCAGGGTGGTTTTCATGGCGGCGCGCCCAGCACTTCCTCCTGGAACAGCTTGCCGAGCCGGATTCGCGTGATTTTCGCCTGTTCCCCGGCCGCGATCGCCAGCTCCGCCGTCGGCCGGTTCGGCAGCCGCGCATCGAGAAGGGCCAGCATTTCCTCCGCGGACTTGCCGGTGGCGCAGACAATGAAGAGGTGGCCGAATTTCGCCTCGTACCGCGTGTTGCCTTCGGCGAGGCGGCGCAGGATGTCGTCGCCCGCCGACTGGACGCCCGCCTGTTCGCCCGCCGCCCACGGGCCGGTGGCGGCGAAGCGCGCGCGCAACCCCGCCACATCGCCGATCTTGGGGTGATGGCTGAAGGCCTCCAGGAAGTCGGCGCGATCCATCCGCGCCCACACCGCATCGGCCGCGTCCAGCACCGCGTCCAGCGCCTGGAACGGCCGGCGGGCCGCCATCTGCGCGGCCCATCGCCGCGCGCCGCAACAGCGCATGAGATCCTTCACGGCCTCGTCGGTGGACAGCGCGTTGAACTGGGCCAGCGTCATGGCGCGATCTCGCCCCAGGCCCGGAAGCGGCACACGCCGCCGTCGGGATAAATGTTCAGGCGAAGATGGGAAACGGGGCCCGCGCCGGCGAGCTCCGACTCGAAGGTGTGCACGGTGTCGGCGCGGAGCTTCTGGCGGGGCAGCAGTTCCTTCCAGTCGAAGTCCGGCCACGTCAGGCCGTCAACCGGCCGGCCCGGCGCGTGGCAGGCGTCCACCGAGGCGGTGTCGGGGAAGTTGCCCTTGAAATGAGAGGTGTCTATCTCCAGCTTGCGCACGCGGCCCGCGGCGCCGAGGCGGATAATGACCCAATCGTGGCCGGGCCCGCGCCGCCGTTTGGTTTCCCATCCGTCGCCCATGTTGACCCCGCGCCCCGGCATGAGGAGGTTCGCCATCGAGCTGAAGAACATGTCGCTGCAGGCGACCGCCCGCCCGCCGTTCGCGATGGCGGCGAGGTCCACCAACCCGCTCCGGGGCGGCGCGTGCACGTCGCCGTAGACGCGCAGGCGCGCGACGCCGCCGTCGGGGTGGATGTTCAATCGCACGTGCGTCCATACGGCGCCGCCGGACACGCCAAACAGGTTCTGCGCGCCGGGATTGACCGGGCTGCGCGGGAGGATTTCGGTCCACGGGCCCTCCGCCGAGGCGGCGGCGTCCAGCGACACGAAGGCCGGCGCGTTGCCGAGAAAATGGTGGGTGTCAACGTCCACCCCGCGAATGACGCCCGGCAGCCCGAGGCGGATCACGCACCAGTCGTGGCCCGGCGTCCGCCGGCGGCGGCTCTCCCATCCGTCCATCCACTTGCCGCGCTCGGTGTATTTATCCTCGATGAAGACGCCGCGCCCGGGCTTGAGGAGATTTTCCTTCTCCGCGAAGAAATCGTCGCTGGCCGAGAGCGCCTGTCCGCCGAGGCGCTCCGACGCGAGATCCACCAACCCCGCGAACGTCGCCGCCGTTGATATCGGTGCCGCCATACGGACCCTACCCTTCCCTTCCGCGCGCCGGCCGGCCGGTGGCCCCGGCGCGCACGACCCCCTTTTCCGCGACCAGCCGGCCACGAAGATAGGTCTTTTCCACCACCCCGTAAAGCCTTCGCCCGATGTACGGCGAGCACTTGTGGCGGTGATAGGTGGACTCGGCGCGCACCGTGAAAGACGCGTCCGGCTCCCACACGACCAGGTCGGCATCCGCGCCGGGCGCGATGCGGCCCTTGCGCGTCCCGAGGCCGGCCAGCCGGGCGGGGGCGCTGCTCATCCAGCGGGCGAGCTGCTCCAGGGTCACGCCGACCTCCCGGCCCGCGGTCCAGACGGCCGGCAGGCTCCATTGCAGCGACGAGATGCCGCCCCACGCGTGAAAGAAATTCCCCCGGTCCAACGCCTTCATCGCGGGCGGACACGGGGAGTGGTCGGACGCGACGAGGTCAAGGGTCCCCTGCAGCAGCGCGCCCCAGAGCTGCTCGTTGTTGAGGCGCTCGCGGATGGGCGGCGCGCATTTGAACCGCGTGTCGCCGTCGGGCGCCTCCTCCGCGTGGAAGAACAGGTAGTGCGGACACGTCTCGACGGTCAGCGGCAACCGCTCGACCTTCGCGCGAATCAGCATCGGGATCGCCGCCGCGGCCGATAGGTGCACGATGTGCACGGGGCATCCGGTCTCGCGGCACAGCCGGATCATGAGCGCAATCGCGTCGGTCTCCCACGCCGCCGGGCGCGACGCCAGCCACGCGGCGTGCGCGCGCGGATCGCCGGGCGGCGGCGGCCTCACCGACTCCAGCTCCGCGTGGATGAGCAGCGGCACGCCGTGGCGGGCCAAGACGGGCATCGCGGCGCGCAGCGTGGCCTCGTCCGCGGCGGGGAAATCGTCCACACCCGAGGGGACCAGGAAGGCCTTCGCGCCGAGCACGCCGGCCTCGATCAGGGCTTCGAGATCGCCGACATGCCCCGGCACGACCCCGGCGTGAAAGCCGACGTCCACCCAGCACCGGCCCTCGGAAGCCTCGATCTTCCGGCGCAGCGCGTCGGCGGTCACGGTGGCGGGCGCGCAATTGAGCGGCATATCCACGAGCGTGGTGAGGCCGCCCGCGGCCGCGGCCTGCGTAGCCGTCTCGAAGCCCTCCCAGGCGGTTCGTCCGGGTTCGTTGATGTGGACGTGCGTATCCACGAGCCCCGGCATCACGACGCGGTCGCCCACATCCTCGATCCGGCACGATATCGGGGCCGACTCGTGAGGCAGCACATCGGCGATCCGCTCGTCCTGGATAAGGATGGTTGCGGGTCGGACGCCCGCCGTCGTCACAACGCGGCGGCTGCGCAGCGCGAAATTCATGGCGACGACCGGACGATCTGCTCCTGGACCCGGCGCCGGAACTCCAGGGGGTCGCGGATGCCGAAGAAGGCCTCCTTCGATCCGCCCGTGCCGCCGATGACGACCACGCCGTAGCCGAGAATCCGGCCGAGCACGCCCTGGTGCACGCCGATGCTCTCGACCTTGCCGAGCAGCGTCTCCAGCGAATGGCGCGAAATAAAGCCCGTCTTCATCAGCACGCGCTTGTTGCTGACGCCGAATTCCGAGGTTGTGAAATTGACGAACGCGGAAAGCAGGCCGGGCAGCGCGGAGAACGCCAGCATCAGCAACCCGAGCAGATTCCAACCGTGCCAGCCCTCGCGCACCCAACGCAGGGTTTCGGGCGAGAAGACGCGCTGCGCCTCGCGCGGCAGGTTCTGCCAGACATGCCGGTCAAACCACGCATTGCCGTTCAGCAGGATGACGAGCGCGACCGCGAGGCCGATGAGCGGCCCGAGGAAGACAATGCCGTGCATCCGCGTGCGATGGACCACGGACTCGCCCTCCATCAAGTGGGAATCAATGAAACTCATGCGGCACTTCCTCCGGCGCTGCGCGCGCGCACCCAATCGTACTCGCGGCAGATGCTAGCCACCACCCCGCCCGCGCGCAACTCCGCGGGCAACGCATCAAAGGTGTAGGTTTCGATTTCCAGGTGTGTGTCCGGCCGGCCGCGGACGGCGTCCCAGAACCGCGCGTCGAGCAATTCCGCCGTCGTGCGGAGGGCGCCGTCGCCCGGCCAGAACAGCGGCACATGAAAATGGATCCGCGCGACCGCGGCATCCCGCGGCCATGCGGCGAGGGCATCGGGCAGGTCGCCGAAGGCGTGGCGCGCGCCGTCCGCGCCGGCGATCCGCACCTGGTGCAGATAGACGGGCTCGCGGAACGGCGACAGCGCGTCGGGCGCGGGCCCGCGGACCTCGAGGGCGGCGCTCAACTGGACCTTGGGCACCCGGATGCCGGCGGCCTCATAGCGCGCCCATGTTTCGGACGGCTGTTCGAAGGCCAGCGCCGCATGGCAGGTGTCCAGGCAGACCCCGAGGTGGCGGCGCGCGGCGGGTTCGGCGGCGCCGGCGCACGCGAAGACGGCCTCAAAGAACGCCACCGTCTCCCCGCAAGTTTCGAGCACGCAGCCGGGTTCCGGTTCAAGGCAGAGCCGCACGCAGCGCCCGGTTTCGGACTCCACGCGGGCGAGAAAATGGGCCACCTCCACCAGGCGTCGGATCGCCGCCGGGCGGTCGCCTGGCGCCGTGAAATCCGGGGCGAACCCGACCGGCACGGTGCTGATGCTGCCGACGCCGCCCTCCGGCAGCAGGGCGGCGAGGAGGACCGCGCAATCGCGCGTGAACGCCGCGCGCCCGGGCGCGCGCCAGTCCGGCCGGTACACCTCCTCCTTCACGCGCGCGCCGTGGAAGGCGCCGTAGGGGAAGGCGTTGACCGTGAAGGCGCAAAGCCCCTCGACCCGGAGGTATTCGCGTAAAGCCTCGAGCGCGGCGGGTTCGGCCAACGCGCGGGCGGACGCGGCGCTCAAACGCAACCCCAGGGGAAACGGGCGGCCCGGCGCAACCCGGTCGCGCACCGCGACGGCGTGGACGCGGATCGCCTCGAACTGCTCCGCCCATGATTCGCCGGGGTGGATGTTGAGGCAATAGGCCAGGTCCGTTCCACGGCATCCCGCGGGCGGTCCCACCGCGCATTCTTTCCCTCCCCGCGGAGGGGGGGCGTGGGGGGGCGGGCGCTTCATGCGGGCGCGGCCCGATGGGCGCGTTCCTTCAGGCGCTGGATGGCGCGGGCGATCACGCCGTGGTCCATCTCATGGATTTCGTGCGCGGCGCCGAGTCCTCTGGGCATGGTGAGCGAGAGATCGCCGCCGAGATGCTCGCGGAATTCGCGCAGCCCCTGCAGGATGTCCGGCTCGGCGCCGCGTGCCCGCTCGAGCAGGTCGTGCCAGAGCACAAATCCACACCGGGTCAGCCCCTCATAGAGCAGCGCGAATTCCGGATCCTCGATCCAGCCCTGCAGCAGGGCGTAGGCCGCGTCCAGCGCGAGGCCGATGGCGACCGCGTGCCCGTGGCTGACCTTGTAATTCGAGAGGGCTTCCAGGCGGTGCGCGGACCAATGCCCGAAGTCCAGCGGGCGCGCCGTCCCGAACTCGAAGGGATCGCCGTTCGAACGGATATGTTCGAGGTGCAGCTCGGCGCAACGGCGCACGAGGTGTTCCATGGCCGCCTCGTCGCGGTCGCGCAGGCGCCCGGCCTGCCGGCACAGCCAGTCGAAAAACGGCCGGTCCTTGATGACCGCCACCTTGAAGGCCTCCGCGATGCCGTCCGTCCAGCCGCGTTCCGGCAGCGTGCGCAGGAAGTCGAAATCATTGAGCACGGCGAACGGCGGCGCAAAGGCGCCGACGAGGTTCTTCACGCCGTTGAGGTTGACTGCATTCTTCACCCCCACCCCGCTGTCGCATTGAGCGAGCACCGTGGTCGGCGCCCGAACGAGCCGCAGCCCGCGATGCACGAGCGCCGTCGCGAAGCCGACGGCGTCCAGCACGGCGCCGCCCCCGATGACGAGTACAAACGAATGCCGGCAGAGCCGGCGCTCCACCATCGTGTTGATGAGGGCGGCAAGCCCCATGAGATCGTTTTTTACCCCCTCGCCTCCCGGCACCACGCGGGGCGGCTGGACCAACTCAAACCGGTCTCCGCGCGCGGCCAGGCAGGCCTGCACGGCGGCCGGCAGATCGGGCGTGACCCTGGCCACACCGCCGTCAATCAGCGCGAGGATGCGGTGCCGGCGCGGTTCGGCGCGGGCCAGCAAGGTTTCGGCGAGCAGCGGGTTCCCGGCCTGGAACAACCCGCGGGTGAAGACCACCGGATATTCGAACGGCACGGAGAACCGCTGCGCGATCACGTCGGGTGTTGTCATGGCGGATTCAGATTGTACCATCTCCGCGCGTCTTTGCAGCAAGGGAGCGGCATGAAACGGATCGTCGAGCCGGAATTGATGGACACGCCCGCGCAGGCGCGCGCCTATGCCGGGGCCGATTTCGAGGCCCCGCACAGCCGGTTGGTGGACCTGTTCCGCGCGCGGTTCCCCGACGCGCCGGCCGCGGCGGCGGCTCTCGATCTCGGCTGCGGTCCGGGCGATGTGGCGATGCGTTTTACCGTGGCGTTCCCGGGCTGGCGGATAGACGGCGTGGACGGTTCGCCGGCGATGATCGAGGCCGCCGGCATCTGCCGCGCCCGGCACCCCGGCGGGTCGGACCGCGTCGCGCTGCTCCACGGCCGCCTGCCGGACTGCGATTTGCCGCGCGCCCGGTACGACGTGATCCTCAGCAACAGCCTGCTGCACCACCTGCACGAGCCGGCGGTTCTCTGGCGCAGCGTACGCAGATGGGCCGCGCCGGGGGCGCCGGTCTTCGTGGCCGATCTCCGCCGCCCGGCCGACGAGGCGGAGGCGCGGCGGATCACGGCGCTGTACACGCGGGGGGAACCGGACGTCCTGCGAAACGACTTTCACCATTCGCTGCTGGCCGCCTTCGAGCCGGACGAGATCCGCGCGCAGCTCCGCGACGCCGGCTTGGGCCACCTCGCGATTGAACTCCCAGGCGATCGCCATGTCCTGGTCTGGGGCCGCGCCCCCTGAAGCCTCCTCCACCCCGCCTTGGGACCGCCGACGCTATCGCCATACGGCAGCCCCGGCGGAGAACCTTGACGATCCCGGCGGGCTGTGCGACGAAGGCCCGGTGCATGCTTCGCGACGATACCGCGGATGCCTCTTCGATCTGGACGGCACGCTGCTCGACACCCTGCGCGACCTCGGCGAGTCCATGAATGCCGTCCTCGCCGCGCGCGGCCTGCCCGTGCATCCGGTGGACGCCTACCGCTACTTCGTCGGCGAAGGCGCCCCGCTGCTGGTGTCGCGCGCATTCCCCGAAACGCCGCGCGATCCGGAAACCCTTCGCGCGGGCCTTGCCGAATACCGCGCGGTTTATGAGAGCCGGTGGAACGTGCACACCCGTCCGTACGAGGGGATCCCGGAACTGCTCGGCGCCCTCGCCGCGCGCGGGCTCACCCTCGGCATCCTGTCCAACAAACCGCACCGCATGACGGTGAAGTGCGTCGAGGGCTATCTCGCCGCGTGGCCGTTCGCCTGCGTGCTCGGCCAGCGGGACGATGTGGCGCGGAAGCCGGATCCGGCGGGCGCCTTCGAGGCCGCGCGCCTGATGCGCGCATCGCCGGCGGATATCCTGTACCTCGGCGACACCGCCACCGACATGGAAACCGCGCGCTCAGCCGGCATGTTCGCCGTCGGCGCCACCTGGGGTTTCCGTCCGGAATCGGAACTGCGCGACGCCGGGGCCCACGCGATCGTGCGGCATCCCCGCGAGGTTCTCGCCCTCATCGGCCGGCCCGCGCCGGGGCCTTGAGGATTCGAAATGGCCCGCCGGACGGGACGCGCTACCGGTCGCACCACGCGCGGATCCACGCGGCCAGGTCCGGCAGGGTCGCGGGCGCCGGGTCGGGCGTCATCGAACTGGCCCACGCGACCGCGTCTTCGCCGGCCGCGCGGCCATGGGAACCCCTCACCCTGGCGGTGTTCAAGCTGACGGACAGCGGCGGCCAGCCGAAGAAAAGTTCGCACGGGTCATAGCCCGGCTTGTTGTGGATATCAATGTGCGAGGCGAAGTCGGGCGCCTCGCGGCGGTCGGTCCACCACGGGTACGCGAACCACGCGCCGCGCTTCGCCACCAACACCAGGTCGCCCGCCCGGCGGTGGTCAAGACCCGCGTCCCGCCGGGACGCGCCTTCCAGCACCGACTCGACACCCGGCAGCGGGGCCAGCGCGCCCCGCGCCTTGTCCTTCGCCGCGGCGTCGCGCGCAAATACGTGGGCGATTTCGTGGTCGGCCACGGCCAACGCGTGGCTGTTGAAGAAATCCGGATAGGCCATGCCCTTGATGGACCGCGTCCAGAACAACCCCGCCTCGCGCAGGGCGCGGTTTGGAAACACCGCCGGATCGGTCACGGCCCCGATCGCATAGTCGCCAAACACGATCCAGTCATAGCCGTTCGCCTCGGCGGCCGTCCGCACTCTTGCGAGCAGCGCGGCCAGGACCGCGCGCGCGCGCGCGGCGTGCGGGCCGTCCGGGCCGCGCCGCTGCAGGTCGTAGTCGAGGTGCGGCAAGTAGGCGAACAGCAGGTCCGGCGCGAGCGCGGCATCGGCCATGACCGCGCAGGTCGCATCCGCGATCCACTCGCTCGACTTGCCCGAAGCGAGCGGGCCCCAGTAGTGCAACAGGTCGAAGGGCTGGCCGATCTTCGCGCACAGGCGCGCGTAGAGGTCGGTGGGCTGGGAGTGGCAGTCCTGGATCATCCCGCCCCCGTGCTTGTGGATTGGCCGCGGCGAAAGCACAAGATCCACGGACTCCCCGAGGCTCTGCTGCCAGAAGAGCATCCCGACCCGTTTCCCACGGGCGCGGAACGATTCCCAGATGCGGGGCCCCTCCACCAGCGCGGCGGACTGCTCCCAGAACAAGACCTTCTTGAGCTCGGGGAACCACAGGCCGTTGCCCGTCAGTCCGTGGGAATCCGGCCGCGCCCCCGTCCGTAGACCGGCCTGCGCGACGCACGTCAGCGCGGGAAACGGAGGCGCCAGCGCCCGGAAAGCAAACCCCGGCGCCTCCATGCGGAGGGCCTGGTTCATGCCGAGCGCGGCGACGTCGAGCACGAGCAGTTTGGTGCGTTGCATACGCCGGCGAAGGTATCGCACGCGACGCCGCGCGGCGAATCCATTCCCGTCAGAGACCGAGCGCGTCCACGGCGGCGCGGGCCGCCTCGGGATCGGGATCAACCTTCACCGGTTCGCCGACCGACCGGCGGGCCGCGGCAATGTCCTTCAGCCCGTTTCCGGTGAGCAGGCATACGACGCGTTCGTCCGGGCCGATCACGCCGCGGCGCGCGGCCTCGCGGGCGGCTGCCCAGGCACAGGCGGCCGCGGGTTCGCAGAATACGCCGGCGCAGCGCGCCACCTCCGGGATCGCCGCGAGGATCTGGGCGTCGGACACCGTCACGGCGGCCCCATCCGATTCGAGGACCGCCCGCACGGCGGCGAGGCCGTCGCGCGGTTCATCCACTGAAATCGAATCCGCCAGCGTGGCGGCCCGTACCGCCTCGATGCGGACGGACGGCCAATCGGGCGCCCGGCCCGCCTCCTGCAGCGCCCGGACCGACCGGCTGATGGCGGCGCTTGTTTCGGCCTGCGCGCAGAGCATGCGGGGCCGCCGCCCGATGAGACCCATCGCGTGCAGGTCGCACCACCCCTTCCACGCGCCGCTCAGGATGTTGCCGTCGCCGCTGGCGACCACGACCCAGTCGGGCACGCCGCGGTCGAGCTGCTCCCAGATTTCGAAGCTGACGGTTTTTTTTCCCTCGCGGGTGTAGGGATTGGCGCCGGTGTTGCGGTTGAACCACCCGCGCTCGCGACAGACCGCGCCGCAGAGTTCGAAGGCCTGGTCGTACGACCCGCGCACGGCGAGGACGTGGGCCCCGAAGACCAGCAACTGCGCCAGTTTCGCCGGCGGGGCGGTTTCCGGCAGGAATATCACGCAGGGTTGGTCCACAGCGGCCGCGAGGCACGCCATGGAACTGCCCGCGTTGCCGGTGGTCGCGCCGGCGATGACGCGCGCGCCGCGCGCGCGCGCCACGGCCAGCGCCACGGCGCCCGCGCGATCCTTGAAGGACGCGCTCGGATTGAGCCCGTCGTCCTTCACCCAGACGTTTTTCAGCCCGGCGCGCGCCGCAAGCCGGTCGGCCCGGTAGAGCGGGGTCCCGCCGACGCGGAGCGGCGGGAGCAGACCCTCGTCCGGGATCGGCAGCAACGGCGCGTAGCGGCGCAGCCCGCGGCCGGGGCACCCCCGTTCAAGTCCGGCGAGGAAGGGCCCGCGCGCGGCCGCGTAGTCATAGCAGACCTGGAGATTGGCCGCGCACGCCGGGCAGGCAAACGACGCGGCGCCCGCCGGTTGGCGGGTCCCGCAGGCGACACACTGAAATCCGTTGACGTACATGATCGCGATGCAGCTGGATCAACCCGGCACGATCGTCGTGCCCGTCCTGCCCCGGATGGCCGCTTCCAGCAAATGAGGTTGCGTGATGATGACGCGCCGGCCGCCGCGGCGCAGAAAATAGAGCGCCGCCTCGATCTTCGGGCCCATGCTCCCGGCGGGAAACTGGCCGTCCCGCAAATGGCGCCGCGCCTCGGCGGCGGTCATGCGATCCAACTCCACCTGGTCCGGCCTCCCGAAACGGATGGCGACCTTGTCCACGCCCGTCGAGATAACCAGCGTGTCGGCGGCCAGCCGCGCGGCGAGCAGCGCCGACGCGGCATCCTTGTCAATGACCGCCGCGCAGCCCCTGAACAGGCCGTCCCTCCGGCGGATCACCGGAATCCCGCCGCCGCCGACGGCAATGACCACGATGCCCCGCTTCAGCATTTCGCGGATGACCGGCTCTTCGACAATCGCCAGCGGCCGGGGCGACGGCACCACGCGCCGCCACCCGCGCCCGGCGTCCTCCTTGAGGATCCATCCGTCCTTTTCGGTGTGCATCGCGGCGTCCTCCCTGGAGTAGAAGGGGCCGATCGGTTTGGTCGGGTTGCGGAACGCCGGATCGCGCGGGCTGACCTCCACCTGCGTGACGACCGTGGCCACCGGGCGCGCCATGCGGCGGCGGCGCAGTTCATTTTCTAGGGTCTGCTGGATCTGGTAGCCGATCGCGCCCTGCGTGTCGGCCACGCAGCTCTCCAGGGGAACCTGGTGTAGCACGTCCCTCGCGAGTTCGGAGCGCAGCAGGATGAAGCCCACCTGCGGCCCGTTGCCGTGCGTGATCACGATGCGCCAGCCGTCGCGCACGAGCGAGGCGATGTGGTGCGCGGTTTCGCCCGCCGCGCGGTACTGGTCCAGCACGGTCATGTGCCGGCTGTCCCGGATGAGCGAATTGCCCCCGATCGCGATGACGGCCAGTTTTTTCATGGGCTTTGGAGCGGGCGCCCCCGCGCCGCGCCGGACGCGCGGCTACAGCACCCGCTTCGCCTTCTTCGCCGCCAATCCCCTCAACACGCCCGCCGGATCCTTGAAGCGCCCGCACAGGATCATCGCGGCGATGATGAAGGGCTTGCAACTCGCCTCCTTGTACGTCGGGATGCGGTAGCGCTCGAAGACGCCGGCCGCCACTTCGCCCTGCTTGCAGGACACGCCGGAAATATCCGCCGGCAGGCAGTGCATGTAGAGCGCCGCGCCGCCCGCCGTGGCCTTCATCTTCGCCTCGGTGCACTCCCAGTCCGTGAAGTTCGCGTTCTGCGCGAGGCACTGCTTTTCCAGCTCCTTGAGACCGGCGTGGTCGTTCGCGCGCAGCAGCTCGGTGCGCCGCCCCATGACCGCGTACGGCGCCCATGATTTGGGATACACGATGTCCGCCCCGGCGAAGGCCTCGTCCATCGAGTTCCCATGCGTGAAACTTCCGCCGCTGGCCCGAGCCTGTTTCCCGGCGCGCGCGACGACATCGGGAATCAGGTCGTAGCCCTCGGGGTGCGCGAGGTGGACGCGCATGCCGAAGCGGCTCATCAGGCCGATGACCCCCTGCGGGACGGACAGGGGTTTGCCGTAGCTGGGCGAATAGGCCCACGTCATCGCGATCTTCCTCCCGCGCAGGTTCTCCAGCGATCCGAAGCGCTCCTTCAGCCACAGCAGATCGGCCATCGCCTGCGTCGGATGGTCCACGTCGCACTGGAGGTTGACGATCATCGGCCGCTGCGGGAGCACCCCCCGCGCGAATCCGTCGTCCAGCGCCTCGGCGACCTCGATCATGTAGGTGTGGCCCGCGCCGAGGAACATATCGTCGCGGATGCCGATGACCTCGGTGAGAAACGATATCATTTGGGCCGTCTCGCGGACGGTCTCGCCGTGCGCGATCTGGGATTTGCCTTCGTCGAGGTCCTGCACCGCGAGGCCCAGCAGGTTCGCGGCGGAGGCAAACGAAAAGCGGGTGCGGGTCGAGTTGTCGCGGAAATTGGAGACGGCGAGGCCGCTCTGGAACAACCGGGCCGGCCGGTTCCGGCCGTACAGGTGGCGCAGACCCTCGGCGGCCAGCAGCACGGCCTCCAGTTGCTCGGCGGTTTTATCCCAGGTGAGAAGGAAATCCTTCCCATACAGGCCCGGTTGGCGTTTGCGGAGCAGGCCCGTCAGTCGGTTGAATTCAGCGGGTTTCATGGCGTCCTTTCGTGGGCGCGCATCATCCCGCAGACGGGCCCCGCGCACAATAGGGGAATCCCCTATGGCGTCATCGGGCGCGCCGGTCCGGTGCGATCTCCGCTGCGCGCGGCCGCCCCCCCCGGAAAAAGAACGCCCCGGCGCGGCTGCGCCGGGGCGTTCGTTAATCGTGCGTGGATCGGTTTAGTAGCGATCGCGGCGACCGCCGCCGTATCCGCCACCACCACCGCCGCCGCCGCCGCCGTACCCGCCGCCGCCGCCGCGCGGGCGGTCTTCACGGGGACGCGCTTCGTTGACCGTCAGCGCGCGGCCGCCAAAGTCCTGGCCGTTGAGGGCCGAAATGGCCTTCTGGGCTTCGGCCGGCGAGGCCATCTCAACAAAGGCAAACCCGCGGGACTTGCCCGTGAATTTGTCCATGATGAGGCTGCAGCTGGTGACGCTGCCGTGCGCCTCGAACAGACTGCGGAGTTCATCTTCGGAAGTCTGGAACGACAGGTTCCCGACGTATAGTTTCGTTGCCATGCTTCTACTGCTCTTCTTTCTTGCTGACCGGGAGGTTTTCGTGACTGTCCCGACTCGTTCGGGCTAAGGCTCCTCACCAACCATGGAAGCGGGCGACGGACAACCTGCCAATTCACTAGCGACTCTCTACGGACGGGAAGGGGTGTACCAGAATTCCGGAAGAATACAACAACTTTTCAGCCGGCTATTCAGCCGGCCCTCCCGCTTCCGCAGGCATGCCCGAGTCCGCTACGAGCAGCCCATCGAGTTGCCGCAGTTGAAGCACTTGTAGCACGCGCCGTTGCGGACGGTGATGGATCCGCAGTTGTCGCAGGCCGGGGCGTCACCCTGGAAGTGCTGGAACTGGTCGTCCACCCGGGCGGGGCCCGGGCGGCTCTCGGCCACCGTGGCGGCCGGGGCCTGCGGCGCGGCGACCTTCGCGGAGTCCGGGGTCACGACGGCAAGGGTGCCATGATGGGTGTCGCCGGATTCGAGCGCCAGCGGCTTGGCCGCGGAGGGCTCCTTGTAGCCGTCGAGAAACGTCATGCCGAACCAGCGGAAGATGTAGTCCGGCAGCGATTTCGCGATCGGGATGTCGGGATTCTTCGTGAAGCCGCTCGGCTCGAAGCGCGTATGCGCAAATTTCTCGACCAGCGATTTCACCGGCACGCCGTATTGCAGGCACATCGAGATCGCCGTGCCGAAGGCGTCCATCAGCCCGCCGACCGTGCTGCCCTCCTTCGCCATCGTGATGAACAGCTCGCCGGGCAGGCCGTCGTCGTAGAGGCCGACGGTGAGGTATCCCTCGTGGCCCGCGATGTCGAACTTGTGCGTGACGGAACGGCGCGTGCTGGGCATCCGGCGGCGCAGCGGGCGGATCTTCGAGCCGTTTCCGCCGTGCCCGTGCTCGTCGGCGGGCGCGGCCTTCTCGATCGCGGCCTTCTTCTCGTCCTTGCCCGTGTTCACCGGCTGGCTCCGCTTGCAGCCGTCGCGATAGATCGCCAGCGCCTTCAACCCGAGCCGCCAGCCCTCGATGTAGGTCTGCATGATCTCGTCCGCCGTCGCCTCGTTGGGCATATTGACGGTCTTGGAGATCGCGCCGGACAAGAACGGCTGGACCGCCGCCATCATCTTGATGTGCGCGGGATACGCGATGAAGCGCTTGCCGTTGCGCGGCTTGAAGGCGCAATCGAAGACCGGCAGGTGCTCGTCCCGGAACCCCGGCGCGCCCTCGATCGTGTCCTGTTCGTCAATGTGCTTGATGATGCCGGCGGCCGCGGGGGCGTCATACCCCAGCTTGCGGAGGGCCTGCCCGACCGTGCGGTTGACAATCTTGAGCATGCCGCCGCCGGCGAGCAGCTTGTACTTCACCAGCGCAATGTCCGGCTCCACGCCGGTCGTGTCGCAGTCCATCAGGAAGCCGATCGTCCCGGTCGGCGCGAGCACGGTCACCTGCGCGTTCCGGTAGCCGAACCGCTGGCCGAGCGCGAGGGCCTCGTCCGCGCACCGCTGCGCCGCGTCCCGCAGGTACGCCGGGCACTCCGGCCCGATCTTGCGCGTCGCGTCGCGGTGCAGTTCCACCACCCGGAGCATCGGCTCGCGGTTGGACGCGTACCCCTCGAACGGCCGCATCCGCTCCGCGATCCGCGCGGACTGCGCGTACGCGTGGCAGTGCATGATCGCCGTGATGCCGGCGGCCGTCGCGCGGCCCTCGTCGCTGTCGTAGGGCAGCCCCTGCGACATCAGCAGGCTGCCGAGATTCGCGTAGCCGAGGCCGAGCGTGCGGTAGATGTGGCTGTTGCGCGCGATCCCCTCGGTCGGATAGCTGGCGTTGTCCACGATGATTTCCTGCGCGGTGATGAAAAGCTCCACCGCCGCCTTGAATCGCTCGGTGTCGAAGAGGCCGCCCTCCGGCATGAACTTCATCAGGTTCAGCGACGCGAGGTTGCAGGCCGTGTCGTCGAGGAACATGTATTCGCTGCACGGGTTGGACGAATTGATGGGGCCGTCCGTCTTGCAGGTGTGCCAGAGCTGGATCGTGTCCTCGTACTGCATGCCCGGATCGCCGCAGACCCACGTGCCCTCGGCCATGCCCTTGAGCAGCTCGCGCGCCTTGTAGGTCGGCCCCGCCTTGCGCGGATCGGTGACCCAGCGGGTGGTCCAGTCGCGGTCCTCCAGCGCGGCCTGCATGAACTCGTCGGTCACGCGCACGCTCAGGTTCTCGTTCTGGAACGCGACCGAGCCGTAGGCCTCGCCGTTGAAGTTCCCGTCGTAGCCCTGCTCGATCAGCGCCCAGGCCTTCCGCTCCTCGTCCGGTTTCGCCTCGATGAATTCCTTGATGTCGGGGTGCCGGACCTTCAGCGTGTTCATCTTCGCCGCGCGGCGCGTCTTGCCGCCCGACTTCACCACGCTGGCCACCGCGTCGTACACCTTGAGGAACGAGAGCGGCCCGCTGGGCTTGCCGCCGCCGGACAGTTTTTCGCGCGTGGAGCGCAGCGTGGAGAGGTCCGTGCCGCTGCCGCTGCCGTACTTGAAGAGCATCGCCTCGGCGCGCGCGAGCTCCATGATGGCCTCCATCGTGTCGTTCACGCGCTGGATGAAGCACGCCGAGCACTGCGGATATTCGTACTGCGACGGCGCGACCTCCACCCGGCCCGATGCGCGGTTGTAGAAATAGTTGCCCGGCCCCGCGTGTTTGCCCACGCCGTACTGCTGGTGCAGGCCGCAGTTAAACCACACCGGCGAATTGAACGCGCCGTACTGGTTCACGCACAGGAACACCAGCTCGTCGTAGAAGGTCTCCGCGTCCGCCTTCGTCGCGAAATAGCCGTCGCGCAGCCCCCAGTCCGCGATCGTGCGCGCCACGCGGTGGATGAGCTGCCGCACCGAGAACTCGCGCTCCGATTTGGTCACATCGCCGTAGAAATATTTCGACGCCACCACGTTCGTCGCCAGCATGGACCACGTCGCCGGCACCTCGACGTTCGACTGCTCGAAGATCACCTTGCCCTTGTCGTCGGTGATCGCCGCCTTGCGGCGCTCCCACTGCTGCTGGTCAAACGCGCTGACACCCGCCGTGCTGAACACGCGGCGGACGGAAAGCCCGCCCTTCGCCGCCCGGCGCCCGCGCTCAGCCGGCTTCCGCCGACCGGCCCCGCCACGCTTGCTTTCAGCCACCGCTCCCTCCGAACGAATATCCAACATGTGACGAGACCTCCCCGGTAATAAAGTTGATGCCGCAAGACGCTGATTCGGAGTGCGTTAGGGGAAAGAGGGGTCGGGTCGGATACCACAATATGTAGGTGTACCCCTAACGAGAAGCAAACAACTACCGCTATGGGTTGTGGGCCGCAAGAGTTATTTCCAACTTTCGCTAATCTTCTGAAATTGAAGCTGTTACACGCCCTGTTTCCATCGCCTGGAAAAACGTTGTTTGGCGGGTTCCAACCTTCGGAAATTACAATCCCCGCAAAATCAACGGAATACGGCCGGGCAGAATTTTATCGCCCGGCGGGCAGCACGAGGGCCGTGACGGCGGATACATCGCTTAGCGTTTCCAGCACGTGCGCAGCGCCGGCGCCGCGCAATTCCGCGGCGGAAAATCCGCCCGTCGCGACGGCAATGGACTCGGCGTCAATGGCGCGCGCGGCGGCGATGTCGGCCGGCGTGTCGCCGATGAGGACGCACCGCGAGCAGGCGCCGCTCCGCTCCGCGCGGCGGCGCGCGAGCCGCGCGATTTCGCGCCGGTCGGCGTGTTCGTGGCCGAATGCGCCGAGTTCGAAATGCGCGCGGATGCCGCACGCCTCGAGCTTCACCCACGCGCACGATTCGATGTTGCCGGTGACGAGGCCCATCGTCACGCCCGCGCAGCCGTCGAGCGCGCGGAGGAGTTCGCGCACGCCGGGATAGACGCGCGGCGCCTCGCGCGCGAATTCTTCGCGCAGCAGGCCCGGCAACAGGCCAAAAAAGGCCGCCGTGTTCGCCGCGTCGGGGATGCGCCCCATGCGCCGCGCGACCTGCTCGAACAAATCGAGGTCCGTCCCTCCGGCGAACCGCACGTCCGCCAGGTCGTCGTCCCCGCCGAACAGGCGCCGGATCGCGCGCGCGAAACTGCGGCGGCCCGCGCCGCGCGTGTCGAGCAGGGTGCCGTCAATGTCGAAAAGGACGAGGGTGCTCATGGCGAAACAAGAAAATGACCAATTGAAGAATGACCAGTGGAGACAATGGATATGGCCATTCGGTCATTTTGCCGCGAAGCCCTTCCTCAGGTGGGACGGCAGGATCTTGAGTTCGTCGCGGTATTTCGCGACGGTGCGGCGGGCCACGGTGAAACCCTGCTCGCCGAGGCGCGCCACCATCTCCTGGTCGGAAAGCGGGCGCTCGGGCTCCTCCTCCCCGACCAGCTTCGCGATGGCGTCCTTGATCGCCTTGTTGGAGACCGACTGACCGTCGGCCGTCCTGAATCCCGGCGTGAAGAAATACTTCATCTCGTAGGTGCCGCGCGGGGTCTGCATGTATTTGTTGGCGATGGCGCGGCTGACGGTGGTCTCGTGGATGCCGACGACGGCGGCGACCTGGGCCATGGTCAGCGGACGCAGGTGCGTGACGCCGTGGTCGAGGAACTCCCGCTGCACGTTCACGATCTCGCGCGCGATGTTGTGGATGGTCTGCTGGCGCTGGTTGATGCTCTTGATGAGGAACAGCCCCGCGCGGACCTTGTCGCGGATGTAGTTCTTGACCTCCGCGGCCGTGTCGCCGCCGGCCATGAGCTGGCGGTAGTGCTCGCTGATGTGCAGGCGCGGGATCTGGTCGTTGTTGAGGATGATGGCGTACTCGCCGTCCACCTTCTGCACGGCGACTTCGGGGGTGACGTAGGAGGTGGCGTCGGAGGCGAAGACGCGCCCCGGCTTGGGCTCCAGCGTGGCGATGAGCCGGGCGGCGTCGTGGACCTCCTCCACGGCGATCCGCAGCGCGCGCGCGATGTCGGGAAAGCGGCGCGCCCCGAGGGCGTCGAGGTGGTCGCGCACCACCCGGGCCGCGAGGGAATCGTCCTTGCCGAGCCGCCGCAACTGGATGAGCAGGCATTCGGCGAGATCGCGCGCGCCGACTCCGATGGGATCGAACTCCTGGACGAGCGCGAGCACGCGTTCGAGCTCGACGGCGGAAAAGCCGGTCGTGCCGGAGAGTTCGCCGAGCGGCGTCGCGAGATAGCCCTCTTCGTTGATGCTGCCGATGATCAACTCGCCCATCTGCCGGTCGGCCTCGTTGAGGCCCGCCAGGTTCAACTGGTTCATCAGGTGCTGCTGCAGGGAGTCCGGCTGCGTGAGGGAATCGAGGAAGAACTGGCGGCGCGCGGCCTCTTCGGAGGAATAGCGGTGCGAGGACTGATTCTGGCTGAAGTAATCGCGCCACTCCTCGTCGAGCTTGGCCAGCTTTTCGAACTCGTCCTTGATGCCGGCGTCTTCCTCGACCTCTTTGCCGGCATTCGGCTCGATTTCGATCTGCTCCGCCTCCATCGGCTGCTCTTCCAGCGTCGGATTCTGCTCCATTTCCTGGCGGACGAGGGTCCGCAATTCGAGCATGGGGACCTGGAGCAGCTCCAGCGACTGGCGCAACTGCGGCGCCAGCACCATCTGGAGGCGCTGCTGCTGGCTCAGTGAAAGGTAGGGCGAGGACATGGCACGGTTTATGCGCCGACTGTATCCGGCGTCTGCGCGCAACGCAACCGCGCTTCGCCCGGGCCCGGCGGAAACCGATCACGTCTTGCGCATGTCGCGCAACAGGGTCTGCGTGTCCTCGCCCGCGTGGCGGTGCGGGAAGTCGAAATGCGTTTCGAACAGCTCGACGAGCCGACCGCATTGCGCCTCTTCGTCGGGTCCCTCGACGGAGATGACGATCTCCGCGCCCGCATCGAGGCCCATCGCAATGAGGGCCATGATCGAGCGGGGATCGCACGACCCCGACGGCGTCCGCACCGCGATCTGGCCGGGGTAGGAACTGGCGGCTTTCACAATGCAGGCGGAGGGCCGGCAATGGATGCCGGCGGAATTGCGGATAATGGCCTTTCGCTCCACCATGGTCGAATCATACGCGCGGCGCTGCGCGGGCGCAACCCCGCAGCGCGCGTCTTTTAATTAGCGCGGCGGCGAGGGGGGGGTATGGTAGCGGTGCGACGCGAGTCCTGACAATCGTCCTGGTCTTAGCAGCGCTTGCGGGGCCGTCGCGCGGCGAGGAGGTGGTCGCGG
>CAYMCD010000051.1:0-21043 GCA_964388845.1 uncultured Verrucomicrobiota bacterium | reverse complement strand
AGTTCCCTGGCCAAAGTATCAGGAAGCCGGATTGATACAGCTGTACTCATGATTGGACCTCTTTTGTCTTTTGTATGACAGTGTACGCATGTATCACAATGTTTTCAAGCGATGTCTTTCAGGAAAGCGAACAAGTTTTGGAGGCGTGGCCGAGGTGGCCCGGTTTCCGGGGCTCCTTGGGAACGGCCGCTATTGGGGCGGATCCGAAAGCGACCTCAAGGATTCGCCGATAGCTATCGCTCATCGAACGCATCGTTGTCGCCAAGCTATCGCAATGCATTTCGCGAGGTGCGGCATTACGCCGTTGAAAGAACTGCCATTTTTCCCGAGGTGGGATATGATGTGACCGCATGAGCGCGACGTTCCCATCATCCGCGCCGGCGCCCGCCGTTCCGGCGGAGGCCCGCGAGAAATATTCCGCCGCGGCCACGCTGTCGGACATGGAGATCTTTGTGTTTCCGGAGCTGCTGTACAGCCTTGTGCTGGCGAACATCCTGTCGCCCCGGCTCTGGCGCTGGCGGGAGGACCCGTGGTTCGCGGGGATCCACAGGATGACGCCGTACCGGCGCGTGCTGCGCCTCAAGCAGTTCATCATAGACCACTACGAATTCAACCTTGACCTCGACACCTGGGGACTGACGACCAAGGAGCGCGAGCTGGCCCGGTTCGCGCCGTATATGGACGAGGCGACGATCAGCCGGAGCAACGCGTTGTTCGGCTACGAGGGGGACAAGTACTACTTCGACCTCGATATCCGCCGCCACTTCGGCCTCGATAAATACGGGGGCAACGTCATCCCGTACTGGAAGACGGAGACGCTGGAGGCGATGGACGCCTTCCGGCAGAAGCCGGGCTTTACCCGCGGCGCGGGTGAGTGCGTGTCGCTCTCCACGTTATACGCGGCGGCGCTCTTCGTGGTCTGCGGCGTGCCGCTCGACAGCATTTTCCTGATGGCGACGCCGCTGCACTCGCAGAACTTCATTGATCTCGGCGATGGGGTGCTCACCAACAACCGCCGCCTCGTGACCAAGAACATGTGGTTCAACGGCACGGAGCAGACGGCCAAGGCCCAGCGGGCGCTGCGGCATGAGCAGGTGACGATCGTCGCCCACCACACCGGCCACGTGCACTGCATCTACCCGCGGGCGACCATCGCGCGCGCGGCGTACGACCAGTTCGCCGGATCGCTGCGGCGCTACCTGTCCACGCATATCACGATGGAGATCATGGCGAATTTCCTGCGCGACCAGAGCGCGCTTCAGAAATGTTTCCAGATCCGGTGCGATACGCACGGCAAGGAGCGGTTCATCCCGGCGGAGCGCGTCTACGCCTACGAACACAACAGCTCGTACAAGGCGAGCGACGCCACGCGCGAGAAACTGCTCGCGGAGATTGACGAGGACGAGTTCTTCCCCGAGCCGTTGCCGGACCGGTTGCTGTTGAACAAGTTTGACGATTTCTTCAGAAAGGGGCAGGTGGACATTTCCAAGCCGGCCGACGTTGACCGGCTCGCGCAGGCGCTCGATTGCCAGTGCAGCAAATCGCGGGACGTGGTGAACCGGCTCGTGCAATTTGCCCGCCTGGAGCCGCGGCTGCCCGCGCATCCGGGCCGCACGGAATTCGTGGGTGGCCCCGCGCTGGACATCACGCCGGATATGTCGCGGGATGCCGTCCTGGAGCGGCTGGAGTCCATCCGTTCGGTTCATCCCGCCGCCGACCTCGCGTTCTACGCGGCGCACGATTTCTCCCGGGCGAACTGGCAACCGCTCGTGGATGCGGCGATCCAGCGGAACCCCGTCTCGATCAACGCCCTTTCGGCCAAATCCGACGGCGAAGCGGCCGCCGCGCTCACGGCGCTCCCGGCCGGATCCATTTATGAGGAGGCCCGCGTCGCCCTGCCGGACGAGGTCTGGAACTACCAGCGGGGCGACGGGCTGGAGGTGCTGCTCTGTCTGGCCAACGTGCTGAAGGCGCGCCACCCGGATGCCGTTTACGAGCTGGCGGTCCGGCCGGATGGGGCGCGTCTGAGCGGGTCCGGCCTCGATCTCTGCTTGCCTTCCCAAAAGGGGGTTAGCGGCGTGGTTCGCATCTGATCTCGAGCGACATCGTCCACGTGTCGCCGGGCGCGAGCCGCAGCAGATGTTCCCCGCTATTGAGCGCATTCGGCGGGCTCGTCCAGGGCTCCACGCATACGAACGGGCGATCCGGATCCGTGTGAAGTTGCCAGAAGGGGAGCGGCACTCCGCCGCCGATCTTCGCGTCGAGCGCCAGGGTGAACCCATCGGGCCAACTCACCCGGACTGTCCCGGGCCCCGCTTGATGCAGGGTGTCCCGGAACAGCGGATGATCCGGCCGCAGCGGAAACGGCAACGGCGCGTTCCACTGCGCGATGCGCGTGTAGGTGTCGTCATACCGTCCGCTCGCGACGGCGGGAACGTCAACGGCCATGCGCGTCTTTTCCGGGATGCCCGGCGCGGCAAAGAATGGGTGCCAGCCGGCGCCAAACGGCATTGAGGCGTCACCCGGGTTGGAAACGGCGAATTCGAGGAGCAGGGCGCCCGGCGCCACGCGGCATGTGTACCGCAGCCGGAAATCGAACGGGTACGCGGCGCGCGTGGCCCCGTCGGAAACGGATTCCATGGAGAGGGCCCCGTCGGAGCGGTCCACGACCGCCCAGGGGCGCCGCATGGCGAACCCGTGGATGGCGAGTGGATACGAGGCTCCGCCGAGCGCATAGCGCGGCTCGCCGTTCAGCCGGACCCGGCCGCAGGCGGGAAACAGCAACGGGATGCCCCCGCGGGTGGCCGGGTTGGCGGGCTCCCAGAAATGCGCATGGCGGAAGAGCGTCTCGCGCGGGCCCGCGTCCGTGGGAAAGACCAGCGACGAGATCACGCCACCGAGCGCGGGGACCACGCCGGCCCGGGTCCCGTCCCGCGCCTCGATGCGAATGCCGGATTCCTCCCCGTCTTCGTCGCGCATGGGCATGGGCGCACCCTAGCAGGATTCTGGCGTCTTGTGAAAACGGAAGTTCGCCCGTATGGTTTTGGCCATGGAACATCAGCTGATGGAGTGGTTGAACGTGGTCGCCCGCTGGATCCATGTGATCGCGGCGATCATGTGGGTGGGGAATTCGATGTTGTTTAACTGGCTGGATCGCAACCTGCGGATCGGGCCCCACGGCGAGCCGGCCAAATTCGGCGAAAGCTGGCTGCTGCACAGCGGCGGATTTTACCGCGTCGAAAAATTCCGCGCGCAGGCCTCCACGCTGCCCCCGCTGCTGCACTGGTTCAAATGGCAATCCTACTCGACCTGGATCAGCGGTTTCACTCTGCTGGTCCTCATCTACTTCAGCGGCCGGGGCGCGTATTTGCTGGACCCGGCGAACGCCGGTCTGGGCTACGGCGAGGGCATGGCCCTTGCGCTCGCGGTCCTTGGCGGCGGCTGGATCGTCTACGACCTGTTGTGGCGCCTCCCGGCCCGGGGCCCGGCGGCGCAGGGCCTCCTCTCACTAGCGCTGCTTGTGGCGATCACCTGGTTCGTGCACGACCAGTTCAGCGGGCGCGGCGCCTACATGCTGACGGGGGCGCTGCTCGGCACGTTGATGGCCGGCAATGTGTTCTTCCACATCATCCCCTCCCAGAAGCAGATGGTCAGCGCCATCGCGGCCGGGCAGGACCAGGATCTCGCGCTGGCCGACCGCGCGAAACAGCGCTCGATCCACAACAACTACCTGACGTTCCCGGTCGTTTTCACGATGATCAGCAACCATTTCGGCGGCCTGTACGGACACCCGCTCAACTGGGTCATCCTGCTGGTGCTCTGTTTCGCCGGCGCCGCGGTGCGCTTCTTCATGAATATCCGCTTCACCTGGAATCCCTGGCGTCAGGCGATCGGCCTCACCCTGGCGGCCGCGACGGCGCTGCTGGTCGTGATCATCCGCGCGGGCGCGGATCCGGCGCCTCCGGACAGCCCGGCCGATGCCGCCCCGGTGACGTTCGGCCAGGTGTGGGACGTGGTGCAGACCCGGTGCCTCTCGTGTCATTCGGCGAATCCCTCCGACCCCGTGTTCGCGGCGGCCACCGGAGGCGTGCACTTCGACCAGCCCGGCCAGCTCAAGGCCTACGCCGACCGCGTCAAGGTGCGCGCGGTGATCCAGCAGACCATGCCGCTCGCGAACAAGACCGGCATCACGCCCGACGAACGCCGTCTGCTGGGCCGCTGGGCGGACGCGGGCGCGCCGATCGAATAAATCCGTGCGCCGCTTGACGGCGGCGCCGCCGCGCGTAGGTTTGCCCATGAAATGGATGTCCATCGTCCCTGTGCTGGTGGCGGGTCTGGCCGGCTGCGCCACCGTCCGGCCGCCGCCGACCGTGCCTATGGTTGACCTGCCGCGCTTCATGGGCGACTGGTATGTGATCGCGGGACGATTCACGCCGTTTGAGCGCGGCGCGCACAACGCCATCGAGAATTACCGGCTCGACGAGAAGGGCCGAATCCCGACCACCTTCACGTTCAACAAGGGCGCGCTCGACGGGCCGCGCAAGACCTTCCGCTCCCTCGCCTTCGTGCACAACGCCGAAACGAAGGCCGAATGGCGGATCCAGTTCCTCTGGCCCTTCCGGTTTCCTTACCTGATCGTGTTCCTGGATGAAGAATACCAGGCGACGGCCGTGGCCACGGACGACCGGAAATACGTCTGGATCATGGCCCGCAGCCCGGAATTGGCCCCCGCGCTGGAGGGCCGCTTGATGGCGCGCCTCACCGAGTTGGGGTTCGACACGAATGGTTTCGTCCGCGTGCCGCACGCGCGGTGAGCGCGGCTCAGAACGCGCAGAGCGGGTCGGCCGCGAGGTAGTCGCCGGTCAGGGCGTAGGCGCGGGCGCGCGATCCGCCCGAGCAGCCGCCCCGGTCGCCGCAATGGGCGCACCGGCCCTTCAGCTTGACCGGATCGCGCAGGTCGCGGAACACCGGGTCGTCGCGGTACACGTCCGCCAGCCGGTGCGTGCGGAGATTGCCGCGTTCGAGCGGCAGAAATCCGCTGGGGCAGATATTCCCGACGTGGTCCACGAAACAGAACCCGCAGCCGGCGTTCACCGGCCGCCCGGAGATCATCAGGCGCGGCCGGGTCCCCGGCGGCATCGCGGCGGTGCGGCGGGCGGCGTAGCAGCGGAAATGCTGGGCCTCCGTGATTTTCACGATGAACGGCGTGGTCAGCGAGAGGTCGTAGAGTTTGCGGAACAGTTCCTGCGCCTGCTCGGGCGCGCAGCCCGGCATCATCGCGCCGCGGCCGGTCGGCACCAGGAAGAACACTTCCCAGAATACGATATCGAGCCGGGAGACCAGCGCGGCCATGGCATCGAAATCGTCCACGTTCCAGGCCCCGAACACGGTGTTGATCTGCAGGGGGATGCCCGCCTCATGCGCCCACTCGACGCCCTGCATGGCCTTCGCGAACGTGCCCTCGACTTTTCTGAAATCGTCGTGCCGTTGCGCGCTGGAGGCGTCGAGGCTGATCGCCACCTGCTCAAGGCCGGCCGCCTTGAGTGAAAACATCCGCTCGCGGGTCAGCCGCGGCGTGGCGGCGGGAATCGCCGCGGTGCGCAGGCCCAGGCCCCGCGCGTGGCGGACCAGTTCCTCCAGATCGTCGCGTTGCAGCGGGTCGCCGCCGGTGAAGATCATCAGCGGGGTCCCCATCCCGCGAACCTGTCCGAGCAGGTCCTTTCCCTCGTCGATCGTGAGTTCGCGCGGATCGCGGCGGTCCTCCGCGGCCGCCCGGCAGTGCCGGCAGGCGAGCGCGCAGGCCCGCGTGACCTCCCAGATCAGCAGCAGCGGCGCGCGGTCATAATCAACGTCGAATTTCATGGAAGATTGGGGTCAGGGGTTATGCGTTTCGGCGGATCGCGGCGCGGATCCGGGGTCGCGGCGCGGCGGCTTCCGCCCGGTCGTCCGGGTTTTACATGGCCGGGCACCATACCCCGCGATTTCGTATATTCAAGTCCACAATTGGCGGGGGGGACGTTCCCCGGTATTTCTTTCCCCCCAACGGCGCAAGGCCGTTGGCGTCGTATCGCTTGCTGACTCCCTCTTGGCCGGCGCGGCGCCAATCAACCGCGCCGCGCGCCGGCCACGCGTTCCTCGAATCCCGGCGGCGCTTCGGTCATGCGGCGGGCGGCGTAGTCGAAGAATACGAAACCCGTGGTCGCCCGCGCGACCTCGGTCGAGCCGCCGTCCTTCGACACGAGGTACACGAGTTCAAACCCGCGCCGTGTCCGTTCGGCCACGGCGATCTGGACGCGCGCGCGATCGCCGTAGAGCAGCTCGGCTTTGAACCGGACGGCGAGGCTGACCAGGATCAATCCGACGGGCTCGGCGAGCAATTCGGACGGATATCCCATGGCGCGCAACCATTGCACGCGCGCCTCCTGGATGAGCGCCAGCAGCGTGTCGTTGCCGACGTGACGGCCGTAGTTGAGATCCGTGATGCGCACCGGAATCTCGGTCGAAAAATCCCACGTTTCGGGCGTTTCAATTTTCAGGCGGGGCATGGCGGGGCTCCAGGGGGGAGGGGTGTGTTTGTTCAACGGGTGTCGCGTTCCAGGCCGAACATGAAGCGCAACGGGCGCCACACGCGGGCGGACCAGGCCTCTTCGTTGTGTTCGGCCTCGGGGTCGAGAAACCATCCCAGATTATCGCCCTCCTGGAATCCGGCCAGACCGAGCAGGACCAGCATTTTGGTGATGCCCGGCTGGAGGCGCTGCTCCAGGCCGATGCCGCCGTTGTCCATGTACAGTCGGATCGGCGGCCGGTCGCCCCTATTTTTCCTGACGCGCGCGTGGACCGGGCGGAAGAAGGCGGGCGACAGGCACGCGGCGCGGCTGAACACATCGGGCCGTTCCCAGGCCAGCAGGAACGACACGCAACCGCCCATGGACGAGCCCATCACGGCTGTTTGGGCCGCGTCGGGCAGGGTCCTGTAGCGCCGGTCCACCATCGGCTTGACGACCTCCACCACATAGCGCCGGTAGGCGCGCCCCTCATCGGTGTCGCCGTACTCCAGATGACGCCGCGCGCCATCGCAGTCAATGGCCGCCACGATGAACGGTTCGACGCGGCCCTCCCCGATGAGGCGCGTCGCCTCCTCATCCATCCGCCACTCCATGCCGAAGGCGGCCCGCGCGGGATCGAAGCAGTTCTGCCCGTCGTGCATATACAGCACCGGATAGCGGCGGTCGGGCTCGCCGGCGTATCCCGGCGGCAGCCAGACGGACACCGTGCGCGGGGGCACGTCCTCGCCGCCGAGCCCCTCATGAAAACGCAGGTCCCCGGACACGGCGGGCGCCGGCGTGTCCAGGTCGCGCCACCCGCCGATCCGCACGGCGATCACGGGGTCCACGCCGGCGCGCGCCCGGAAGTTCGGACGGATGCGCTTGTGCTCGTCGAGCCCCTCAGTGTCCCACGAACCGCGCGTGATTTTAAATTCGAGGGCCGCGCCGCGCCGGAATCGGAACGCGCGGCGCCAGGTCCCGTCCGGCTGCAAGTCGAGCGGGATGGCGGCGGGATCCCATGCGCCCAGGGCCGGCAGGTTCCCCACGACATGCACGCGGTCGGCCCCGGGGACCGGCGCGCATTCCACCTGTAGAACGACCTCCATGTCGGGTCCGGGCGGCGGCGGGGCGCGGCATCCGGTTGCCAGCGCGGCCATGAATACCATGCACAGCAGGCTGGCGTATGATGGGCGCATCCGCGTGTTTCGTTCCCGTGTCCGTATGCTGTCCGACAACGCAGCCGCGGAAAAGACAATTGCGCGGCGCTCCGGTGTCCGCGCGGGCGTGGCCGCCCCCCGGATGTGGGCGGATATCGCTGGAGGGACGGCCTCTCTCGCGGGCCAATTTGGCGGCAGATCGTGCTTGAAATGCGCCCGATCTCGCCTATTGTTCCGGGTCTTTCAGCGGGGGCGTAGCTCAACTGGTTAGAGCGCTGCCCTGTCACGGCAGAGGTTGCGGGTTCGAGCCCCGTCGCTCCCGCCACGCGCAGCCCCGGCCCCCCCGCCGGGGCTTCGTTTTTCAGGCCAGCGGGTGCACAAAAAGGCCCGAACGCAGCTTGGGCTCGAACCACGTGCTCTTCGGCGGCATGATCTGCCCGGCGTCCGCGATGGCCATCAACTGGCGCACGTTAACCGGATGCAGCGAAAACCCGACCGCCGCCCGGCCGTCGTCCACCCGCGCCGCCACCTCTTCAGCGCTTCGCACCCCGCCGATGTAGTCCACGCGGGTGTCGTTGCGGGGATCGGCAATGCCCAGCACCGGGCCCAGCAGGCGATCCTGCAGCACCGAGACATCCAGCGCGGAGACCGGATCGGCGGCGGGGTCGGGATCCCACGACAAGGCGTGCCACCGGCCGCCAAGCCGCATGTGGACACAGGCGGGCGCGGCGGGGCGCGGGTCCGTGGCTTCCAGCACGCGAAAGCGCGCGCGGACCATCCCGAGAAAGGTTTCGCCGGACAACCCGTTCAGATCGCGCAGCGCCCGGTTGTACGCGAGGACCTGCAGCTGGTCGGCGGGGAAGAGGACGGCCATGATCCAGTTGGACGCCTCGTCTCCGCGTTGCGCCGGCCGTCGCGCGCGCAGTTCGCGGCC
Source organism: uncultured Verrucomicrobiota bacterium (assembly GCA_964388845.1). GTDB lineage: Bacteria > Verrucomicrobiota > Kiritimatiellia > CAIVKH01 > CAIVKH01 > JAMLJG01. Next base: position 12,407 of record CAYMCD010000051.1, on the reverse strand, counting down.
CGCGCGCGCGGCGGCGGCGGCGCGATGGTGGCCGTCGGCCACATAGACGGCGGGGACCGCCCCAAACGCGCGCCGGATCGGATCCGCGTCGGGGACCGCCCAGATTTCATGGCGGATGCCGTCGTCCGCGCGGAAATCAATCGCGGGCGGCGCAGCGATGAGGTCCGCGATCAGGCGATCCAGTTCCGCCCGGCCCGCATAGAGGAGGAAGATGGGACCCGTTTGCGCCCCGACCTGCAGCACGTGTTGCGTCCGGTCGTCCTCCGTGGGCTTCTTGGTCTTTTCGTGCTTCTTGATCAGGTCCGCGTCGTAATCGTCAATGTGGACGCCGCCGACAAGGCCGGTCTGCGCGTGCGCGCCCATGGTGATCCGGTAGATATAAAGGGCCGGGTCCGGCGCGGCCCGGAGCGAGCCGTCGGCGAGAAGGCGTTCCAGGCCGCGGCGCGCGGCCTGGTGATGCAGCCCGGTCCTGGCGTCGAATTCTTTCGGCAGGTCCACTTCCGGCCGTTCCACGTGCAGGAAACTTTCGGGATTCGCGGCGGCGATGCGCCGCGCGTCCTCCAGCTCCCCCACATCGTACGGCAGGCTCGCCACGCGGTGGGCCCGCGCGGCGGGCGGCTGCAGGATCCGGATCGGTTGCAAGCGCATAAGCAATCCCCAAAAAGAAACCGCGGGTGTAGCACGCGGGCGCACCTCTGTCACGGCCTTCGTGGTGGGGGACGTTCCCCGGTTTTTCTTACCCCCCGCCGGGCTTGCGCCGGCTGCGTCCCGACGAAGCTCCGCGAAGGCGGATGGAGGAACGGTTGAGCGGTTACCGGTACAGGGGGACAACGTGTTGCGAAACGTGCGCTGTAAAATCGGACATGGTCTGGCTTCGTTGAAATCCGCCAAGAATCCTGCTCGCCATCCGCGGCGCCATTCATTACATGGCTGGAACCGTATCCATGAGCGCCTTCCGTTGTCCCCATCTGACCCGGCCTGTTCACCGGATCCTGCGCGGCCTGCGCGGCCGGCCCGGTCACCTCGTCCGCTTCAATCATCCGGTGACGGAGACGGCGTGGGATTTCGACAAGGGCCTGCGCGGCTGGATCGCCTCGGACGCGCCGGTGGAGTCCGTCCATGTGCGCGGACCCGGCGCCGTGGAGTCGGACCTGCAGTTGGGTCGGCGCGAGGACGTGGAATGGCGTCTCGGGGGGCAGTTCCGGAATCAGGTCGGATTCGCCGGCCGCCGCCCGGTGCGCGAATGGCTGGGGGCCCAGCCGGCGGTTGAGCTGGCCGTGGAGGTGCGCTGGGCCGGCGGCGGCGCCGCGGAAATCCCGTGCGTGGTTCGCCACGATCCATCGGTTCGCCGCGCGCGCCAGGTCCGCATCAGGCCCCTCCTGCGCTGCCCGGAGTGCCGGGGCGTCTTGTCCGACCGCGCGGACGCCGGACTGGCGTGCGGGCCCTGCGGCGCGGTGTATCCCGTGGTCGCCGGTGTGCCGGATTTTCTGACCGAGCGGGTGGCCGGTGAATTCGGCATCGAGTCCACCGACAACATTTCCAGTTGGGGGTACGACGAGCGGATCGAGGCCCTGCTGCGGGATCACCCCGGCGGACTCTTCCTCGATTGCGGGGCCGGGTTGCGCCACGCCCTCCACCCGGACGTGGTGAATTATGAGATCGTCCCCTATTCCTCCACCGATGTCGTCGGGGTGGGGGAAAAGCTGCCGTTCGCGGACGCCAGCTTTGACGGCGTGTTGAGCGTGGCGGTCCTGGAGCATGTGCGGGACCCGTTTCGGTGCGCGGCGGAACTGGTCCGCGTGTTGAAGCCGGGCGGGACCCTGTTCGCCGCCGTGCCGTTCCTTCAGCCGCTCCACGGCTATCCGCACCACTACTACAACATGACGCGCGATGGGTTGCGGAATTTATTCGCGGGCCTGGCCGTCGTGGAACAATCGGTGCCGCTGTCCTGCCACCCCATCGAGGCGCTCCGCTGGTTCCTCCTGTCGTATGAACAGGGCCTGCCGGGACCCGCGCGCCGCCGGTTCCACGCGATGCGGGTCCGCGATTTCATGGCCCTGCCGCGGGGCGACGCTCTGGCTCGGCGCCGCGAACCGGTCGTGGAGGCCTTGTCGCCGTCGGCCCGGTTCGAGGTCGCATCGGCCACCTGCCTGACCGCGCGCAAACCGGAATGATCGCCGCCCGGCGTCCGGGCGGACTCGTTATTCCAAGCGTCCTTTTCTTGAACACGCCGCGGCGGCGGCGGTATATTATGCCGCTGTTTGCATGAGGAGCGCCGCGCCGCCATGTCCATGATTGCCATCCGAATCGCCGCCGCCACCGCCGTCTGCTGCCTTGTCGCCGTCGTCCCGGCCCGGGCGGAGGCCGTCCCGAATCCGGATTACGACGGGGACGGGAACGCCGATCTCGCGGTTTTCCACGAGGCGGCCGGCAACTGGTACCTGCGTTCCCTTTCCGGCGGCGTGCTGGCCTTCCCCGCTGCGCACGGCGCAAACGGCGACACCGCCCTGCCGGTCCATTACAACGGCGACGCCGCCGCCGACCTCGCGATCTACCGCCGCGCGAGCGGAAACTGGTCGGTCCGCACGCTGGGCGGGTCGGCCCTGTTCGATGGGAACTGGGGATGGAACGAGGCCCGCGCCCTGACCGGCGATTACAACGACGACGGCCTGGACGACCTGGTGGTCCATCATCGCGCGGCGGGCAAGTGGTACGGCCGATCCGCCGCGGGCGGCACGATCTTCTGGGACTTGCAATGGGGCTTTTCCGACGCGCGGCCCGTGGCCGGCGATTTCGACGGCGACGGGCGATGCGACCCGGCCGTGTACGACGAGCGCACCGGGAACTGGTATATCCGCACGGTCGGGGGGACCGTCCTCGCCTGGAGCTTGAATTGGGGGTTTGCGGGCGCGTTCCCCGTGCCCGGCGATTACAACGGCGACGGGGCCGACGACCTCGCCGTCTATGAATCCCGCACGGGCTCGTGGTTCATCCGCACGCTGGCCGGCACGGTCATCGCGTTTGCCCAGCAGTGGGGCTACAACGGCGCCGTGCCGGCGCCGGGCGACTACAACGGCGACGGGCGCGCCGATATGGCCGTGTACGACTCGAACACGGGCAACTGGTACATCCGTTCCGTGGTGGGATCCGTGCTGGTCTGGAACCTGAACTGGGGCTGGGCGGAGGCCAGGCCCGTGTCGCGCAGCCTGCTCAGCGGCCATCTGAATGTGGATGCCAGGTCCGCCGTCGGCGTGAACCTGCAGGGCGAGTGGGTGGGCCAGTTCTATATCCACCCGGAGCAGCAGCCGTCCAACCGGCGTTCGATCGTGAACCTGTTCGGCACCGTCACACAGTCCGGCGGATCCGTCACCGTCCGCACGACGAAAACCGGCGTTGGCGCGAAACAAACGGGCGTGATCCGCAGCAACCGGGACATGCGGATGGTGGATTCCTCCGACGGCGAAGTCTGGACGACGTTCTGGGGGCCGGCGGCGTACGGCGCGTTCCAACTCTACGACTTCCTTTATCCGCCGGTGGGCGGCGGCCAGAACGATCTCCAGGTCCTCGACCTGCGCCGTTACTGATCCGCGGGGGCGATAGCCGGCCGGACCGGCTTGTGGGATGGGTCCGCGCAACAGGACACCCCCCCAAGGTAAAAAATTTTACAAAACCCGTTGACCGATTAACGTGGTGGGGTACATTACGCCTCCAACGCTCTAATCGAGCGCTGAACCGAGCAACAAAAGGGAGAAGAAAATGGATCGTATCCTTCGATTTGGAATGGCGCTGGCGGCCCTCATGGCCGGGACTCAATTGTCTTTTTCGCAGCTTGATCCGGCCGCGGCCGTTCTCAACGATTACAACGGCGACGGCATTTCCGAATTGGCTGTCTACAACGAAAGCCTCGGCATCTGGAACGCGGAAGATCCGGTCAGCTCCTCGCAAATCGTAAATAACGTGCAGTGGGGCTTCAACGGTTCCAGGGCCGTGCCCGGCGACTACAACGGCGACACGAACGCGGATCTGGCGGTGTACGGCCGCACGACGGGCCGGTGGTTCGTCCGGAGCGTGTCGGGCGCCGTTCAATTCTGGGACAAGGACTGGGGCTTCAATGGCGCGGTCCCCGTCTATGGCGATTACGATTCCGACGGAAGTTCCGACTTCGCCGTCTTTTATCCCCCGACCGGAATGTGGTTTATCCAGTCCAGCCTCGGCGCGGTGCTCGTGTGGTTCAAGCAGTGGGGCTTTTCGGCGGCGATCCCGGTACCCGGCGATTACGACGGCGACGGCGGGGCGGACCTCGCGGTTTACGATCGCAACACCGGCCGATGGTACATCACCAACCCCGAAAGCAATAACACGATTCTCTGGAACTACCAGTGGGGCTATTCCGGCGCCGTCCCGGTTCCGGGCGATTTTGACGGCGATGGCACCAACGACCTCGCGGTCTACGATTCGCAGAACGCCAAGTGGTATATCAAGAACTCCGGCGGGACCGTTGTATGGGGCAAGACCTACGGCACGCCGAACACCGGAGTCATTCCGATGGCGGCCGACTACGACGGCGATCAGGATGACGACCTCGCGGCGTATGCCTCCACGACCGGCGTCTGGAACTGCACGGATGACGCGGAGACCAACAACCTGGCGGGCCTGACGGACCGCCTGGAGGGCAACGCTTCATCCAAGCCGGTAGGCGCGCCCGAAGTCGCCATGCACCTGCCCATCCTGACCGGTGGCGAGGGCTTCCTGTTCAAAGCGAACACCACGCTGGTCCTGCTCCCATCCCGGTACAACGACAAGGTCGCGCGCGTCGTCTTCGCGAACGATCCGGCCGGCCAGGATGTGTTCTTCAATCTGTACTTCACGGGCTACTTTGGCGGGCGCATGAAATGGCGTTGGACCGAGCTCAAAGGCCTGCTCGGCGGGCGGCGTTTCTACACGGTCGTGTTCCCGATCGGCGGCGGATTGCCTCAGCCGTATCTGATCTACGACGGCGGCAGCCGACAGGAATAGCACTTCATCCAACTGGATAAAGAAGGGCCCGCACATCGCGTGCGGGCCCTTTTTTGTCCAAAAATGTGCACAAAGACTTCGAGAGCTGTCCGGCGGTGGACAAAATCGAACCAAAATGAGCTAACTGCTTCATATTATATGCGTTAACAGCCTCGGCATGGTTCCTGCTTGATTGCTGTGCACCCTAATAGGGGCGTTCGGAAGTCAATCAAACAGCAGGTGAACCATGAGCCGAATCAGCATCGTGCCGAGTCTGTTCGCGATCATCGCAGCGGCCCTTTCGTCCTACGCCGATCCGGTCTGGCATCAGGCCGATTTTGATGGGGACGCGAAACTGGATGACGCGCTGTATCACGGGCGCGGCGAGTGGCTCATCGAGCTCTCGGGCAGCGGATTCAAGCGCGAGATGGCCGGATCGCCCGGGCGGGTTACCGTTCCCGGCGACTACGACGGGGACGGTCAATGGGACCTCGCCACTTTCAACACGAATTCGGGACTCTGGTTCATCAAGCGGGTGAGTGGAAACGCGATCGTCGCCGACGCGCAGTGGGGTTTCAGGGGCGCGCAGGCCGTGCAGGGCGATTTCAACGGCAACGGCGCCGACGACCTCGCGGTGTATGACACCCAGACGGGAAACTGGTACATCCGCGAAGCCTCGGGACAGGTCCTGGCCTGGGCCTACAACCACGGATACAAGGGCACGCGCGCCGTGCCGGGCGACTTCAACGGGGACGGGACGGACGACCTGGCCATCTACGATCCCCGAACATTCTCCTGGTATATCCGCACGCTCGACGGGCCCATCATCGCCTGGGGCCTGGTTCACGGGCTGACCGGCGCCATTCCGTTCGCCGCGGATTATGACGGCGACGGCGCCGACGAGCTGGCGCTCTGGCATCCCGGCACAACGAAGTGGTACATCCGCACGGTCGGCGGCACGGCCATCTACTGGGATTTTGCCTGGGGCTTCAGCGGCTGCATGCCGGTCAAAGGCGACTTCGATTACGACGGCAAAATGGATCTGACTGTTTTCCATCCGCCGAGCCGGATTTGGTACGCCATCGGCAGCGCGAGCAAGAAGATGCTCCGGGGTCGCTTCGGCGCGCGGACTCATTCCGATTTCGACGGCGACGGCCATTCGGATCTCGGCGTGGTGAGCCCGACCTACCACTGGTCCGTCCGCAATGCCGCCGAGAATACCCTGTTGTGGCAGGTCCAGTGGGGCGGGGGCAGCATGGTGCCGGTCCCCGGCGACTACAACGACGACGGGCTGGAGGACCAGGCGACGTTTGATACGAAAAACAACCGCTGGTACGTGCGCAACGGCGGCGGCAGCGTCATCCATTGGAATCTGGAGGGCGGCGGCGCGGACACGGCGCCGGTTCCGGGCGATTACGACGGCGACCGGCGCGCGGATTTTGCCCATTACAATCCGCGTTCGGGCAACTGGCGCGTCCGGCTGCCTTCGCTCGGAAACCAGATCGTGCTCGACGTCGGCTGGGGCTACGCGGGCGCGGTCCCCGTCCCGGGCGACTACGACGCGGACGGCGTCTCGGATCTGGCGGTCTATGACCAGGCCAATGCCCGCTGGTACATCCGCCAGGGCCTCGGCGGCGGCAGCGTTCTCGCATGGAACGTCGCCTGGGGAATCGGCGGCTGCACGCCGATTTCGGGCGATTACGACGGCGACGGGGTCTATGATCTGGCCCTGTATCGTCCCTCGACGGGCCAGTGGTACATCCGCACGTTGAGCGGCCGGATCCTGGCTAATGGCCGGCAGTGGGGTTACGAAGGCGCGATCCCGGTCCCGGGCGACTTCAATGGCGATCTCAGGTCCGACCTGGCCGTCTTCAAGGATGGCGACTGGCACATCATGGGGCTCGACGGCAATTCGTGGACGGCCCAGTGGGGTTCCGCCGGTTTTCGGGCGACCTTTCCCGTCCCCGCCGCGCTGCCCGAGCACCTCCCGATCCTGACCCGCGGCGATGGGTTTCTCTACAAGCCTAACACCACGCTCGTCCTGCTGCCTTCGTCCATGCGGCCCGGCGGCTCGCGGCCCGTCAACCGCGTCGTGGTCGCGCGCGATCCCGCCGGCGTGGACATCATGAAAAACCTCGGCTATACGGGCGACTTCGGGTCCCGGCCCAAGTGGCGGTTCACCGGCACGTCGGGTTCTTCGTTCGGCAAGAATTTCTACGTCGTCGCGTTCTTCACGGCCGGCGGCCCGCCCCAGCCGTGGCTGATCTTCGACGGCGCGGTCCGCCAGGAATAGAATCCCTCCGGACATTCGGACAAGCCGGGATGGGGCGCGTCTGCCCTCGGAGTTTAGGACAATGTGTCGCGGCCGGTTCGGCTACTGCGCGTTTGTGCCGGCATCCTGTCCCGTGGCCGCGGGGCGCAGGGCGTAGAGTTCGTGGCGGTAGCCGTTGATGACGGGCCGGTCAATCAAGACGGCGCGTTCCATCTGGTCCGGGAACAGCCGCTTGAACGTCCGCTCGTGGCCCATCTGTTTGGGGATCAACAAGTGGGTGAGGCGTCCGTTGCGCATCCATTCGTGGTTCAGGTTGTAGGCCGTGATCTTGACGGCCCGGTGCCGGTTCTCCATGACGGCGAACAGCGGGGAGGGGCCGCCGATCGTCATGTCGCCGTGGCGCGCGCCGAGTTCGCGGCTGAAATCGCGCATCGTGAACGACGGCTTCGCGAGGTAGCCCCGGATGCGCGGGACATTGCCCAGCAGATGCGCGCCCGCCAGCAGCAGCGCGAGGCCCGCGGCCAGGGCCGGCCGCCACGCCGCCCGAATGTTCATCCGGTGCCCCGCCGCGCGCGCGCCGACCCACAGGCCGGCGGCCAGCGCGAAATGGAGGAGGAAACGCGGGGCGGGGCCGGGCCGCCATGCGCGCCAGGCCTCGGGCCATATCCACGAGTCCAGGCCGAAATGGAGCGCGCAGGCCAGCGCGAAGACGGCGGCTAGCGAGGAGGCGACACCGGACCGGCGGGGGCGCGACGCGGCCGCCCCGTCGCCGTCCGCGAAAAAGCTCCGCGCGAAAAATGACACGCCCCAGAAGGCGAGCAGCACGGCGCCCGGCAGATAGGGCAGGTAGTAGCGAAGCGGCCGGTAGCTGACAAAGGCGAAAAACTGGGTGCCCAGCAGGAAGACCAGCGCCAGGGCGACCACCGGGATGCGCGCGCCCGCGCGCGGTCCCGCCTCCCGCCGGAGCGCCGGCGCGAGGGCGGGCAGGGCGGCGATCAGGACCCAGCGCAGGTCGGCGGCGAGGACAAACAGCGGCTGGCGCAGCCAGCGGGACCACCACGCCGTGTGCGCCGCGCGTTCGGCCCAGAATGAGGATTCGCGCTCGACGGCCCACGCCAGCGCGGGGATGAACCAGCCGCCGTACACCAGCGCGACCGGCAGCAGGCCCAGCAGGAACCAGGGAATGAGCCGGACGCCGGACGGTCCGGTCCAGAGCGGCGCGAGGAGCAGCGCGACGAGATAGGGCCACGCCGTGAGTTTGGCGAGGAGGCTCAACCCCGCGCAGAATCCGGCCAGCGCCGCGAACGCGCGCGCGCGCCGCGCCGAGACGCCCCGGACCGCGGCGCCCGCGGTCAAGGCGAGCAGCGCGCCCAGGCCGCACGCGATCACAAGCGGCTCCAGCAGGCCGGACCGGCCGTAGATGAAAAAAGGATAGGCGCCGGCCCAGGTTGCGGTGGCCAGCAGCGCCATCGCGGGGACGAGCGCGTGGCGCGCGAGCCGCCAGAAGAACCAGCCGGCGAGCAGCGTCGCGAACCCGTCCAGAATGCGGATCTGGGCCAGGCCGTGGCCGGCCACCGCGTATACGCCGCGCTGCAGGAGCGTGTGCAGCGGCGAATGCACGACCGGCGTCCACTCATCAATGATCCATTCGCCCCACAGGGCGTGGTTCCGCGCGTTGTGGCATTTCGACGGGCCGTCGAACACGAGGCCCGCGGACCCGTCCAACCGGGCCGGCAGGTCGGCGGCCGGGTGCCGGAAGAGGTGGCCCGCCTGCAGGGCCAGCACGAGCGCGATGACCACGTATTCCCAAGCGTGCGTGCGACCTGGGCAAGATTCGGACGGGAGCGATGCCCGCGTTAAAGCCATCCGCGTGTCCGGTAGTCCGTGATGATATCCTTGATTTCCTGCTCGAGCGATCGCGCCGGCTTGAAACCGAGTTCCTCGCGCGCCTTGCGGCAGTCGAAGGCGCGGTTTTTCGTGTAGAAATCCACGCGGCGCCTGAAGATCGGCGGCTGGATCCGGAACGGCGTGCAGACGGCTTCGCACAAGCTGCCCAGCCACTGCATCGGACGCACCGGCAGATGCAGGCGCAGGGGGGGGACCCCGAGTTCGCGCGCGACAATCTCGACGAGCTCGACCAGCGGCAGCGAACGCGCCCCGGCGACAATGTAGACCTGTCCGTTCAGCTCCGTCTTGTCCATCGCGAGGATGAACGATTCGGCCAGGTCGCGGACGTCCACGAAGTGGACCTGCGCGGTCCCCGGCCCGACAAAGAAGAAGCGGCGGTGCGCGATCATCCGGAACATCTTCAGCGTCCGCGTGTCGCCCGGGCCGTAGATCATGGCCGGGCGGATCACCACGCCGCGGATTTTCCCGTCGCGGAAATAGTCCAGCGCGATTTTTTCGCCCTCGGCCTTGCTGCGCTGGTACATGTCGCCCGGATTGTAGGGCGTGTTTTCGTCCGCCGGCGGCTGCTCGACGTGGCCCAGCACGCCGACGGTCGAGCAGTGCACGACCCGCTCCACCCCCGCGTCAATGCAGGCGTCGAGCAGGCGCGCCGTCCCGGTCGCGTTGGCGTCGTGGAACACGCTCTCCGGCAGGCCCGCCTGCCGGAAAATGCTGGCGATGTGGTACACGTGCCGGACGCCCTCGACCGCGCGGCGCAGCGAGGCGGCGTCCTGCAGATCCGCCTCGACCAGTTCAATCGGTTTGCCCGCCAGATTGCCGAGGCGATCGCGGCTGCGGACCATGGCGCGCACCGGTTTTCCGCGGCTTAGCAGCGCGTCCACAAGCCAGTTGCCGACATAGCCCCCGGCGCCGGTCACCAGCGCCAGGCCCGGCCCATTTTCTTGCTGACTTGCCATAGGGGCGCCACTATAACGAGCGAGCGTGCAAACGAAAGCGCAAAACAGTGCGCAGGGCGGCTGCTTGCGCTCCATCACGCTGCTCGGATCCTCGTCCGGACGCAACGCCGGCGACGCCGCCCTCATGGCCGGCATCATGGACGAGGTGGACAAGGCCTGCGGGCGCCGGATCCGCTACGAGATCCCCACCATCTGCCCGGCCTACGTCCGGACGTACTACCCGAACGATGTGGCGCCGGTCGGCATGCTGCCGTGGAACCTGTCGGTCAAGATGCTCGGCCTGCCCACGCTGAGCTCCATCATGCGGACGGACCTGACGATCATCTTCGACGCGATCCTGTTCGACCGCGACCTGTACAACCCGCTGTTCAACTTCCTCTCCACGCTGTACCTGCTGCTGCCCCATGCGCGCCGGCGCGGCAAGCGGATCATCGGCTACGACATCGGGGCGGGGCCCTTCGACAAGCCGATGGGCAAGCGCATGCTCCGCGCCGTGTGCGATACCATGGCCTTCGCCACGCTGCGCGACCAGGGTTCGATGGACTGGCTCCTCGAAGTCGGCGTATCCACGGACAAGATCCGCCTGGCCGCCGATGCGGCGCTGAACGCGCCGTCGGTCGGCGACGCCGAGGCGGACCGCCTGATCGCCGCCGCCGGCCTCGACCCTTCCCAGCGCATCTACGGCATCAACATCAACAAATACCTCGACAGCTGGGCCACGCCGGGCCGCGCCACGATGAGCCGCGAGCGCTTCCTCGGCGCCTTCGCCGCCGCGCTCGACCGCGTCGTCGCGGAATTCGGCATGCCGCTCCTCTTCGTCACCACCCAGTACCACGACGATGCGATCACCCGAGAGTTGATGGCCCGGCTCCGGCCCGGCACGCGCATGGGCCTCGTCACGAACCGCGCGCTCGGCCATGCGGCGATCAAGGGCATCTTCCGCCGCTTGCATGTCCTCTTCGGCATGCGCCTCCACTCGGCGATCATGGCCACGGCGGAGCTCACGCCGACCGTCGCGCTCGTCTACCAGCCGAAGGTGGCCTACTACTTCAACCACATCGCGCTCGGCGGCTACGCGATGCACTTCGATCACTTCGACGAGGAGCGGCTGACCGCCCACCTGCGGCGCGGCTGGCTCGAACGCGACGCGCTGCGCGCCCACCTGGAGCGGACGATCCCGCCGCTCCGCGCCGTCGCCGCGCAAGCCGCGCAACTCGTCGCCCTGCTGGACCGCGGCGAAGACCCGCTGCCCGCGCTGCGGGGCTGGCCGTGAAATCCGAAGCGTTGGCCGGGGCCCTTCCCGGTCGGGTCGGGGAGCGCATGCGCCCCCGCATGCGGCGATCCGCGCCCCCGCGGATCGTTCGGTCGTGAATCGCCTCCGCCAGTTCGGGCTCGCGCTGGCCACGGCCGCGGCGCTGTGGGCGCTGCTGACGTGGCCGCTGCCGCGCCACGCCCGGGAAGGGATCGCATTCGCCGCCCACGCCCCCGCGGGCGATGCGCCGCGCGCGATGGCGCCCGGCGACCACCTGCAGCTTTTGTATCACTTCTGGCTGTTTCGCGACATGCTTTCGGGCGGTACGCCGTGGATGTCCAATCTCTACGAGTTCAACACCGGCGCGGACGCGGAGCGCCACAGGCCGGGCGCGTATTTCGCGCCGTTCTCCTGGTTCTTCGCCGCGGGGGACCTGGCGGGCGGCCGCGCGGCCGGATGGCACGCAGCGATGCTCGCCAGCCTGGCCATCGCCTTCTGGGCCACGTGGCGGCTGGCCCGGCGGTACAGCGGGCGCGAGGATGTCGCGTGGGCCGTGGCGGTGATGATGACCGCGTTCCCCTACCGCTGGCACGCCCTGATGAGCGGAAGCCCCACCGGTTTCGGCATGGCGTGGACCCCGCTGCTGCTGCTCGGACTGGACGTCGCGATACGGGACCGTTCGTGGCGCGGCGGATGGCTGGCGGCCCTCGCGATGGTCTTCAGCGCGTGGGCGGAAAAACACTGCCTGTTCTTTAACGCCCTCTTGCTGCCGGTCTGGGGCGGGGTCCTGCTGCTCGGCCTGCGGCCCTGGCGCCGCGCGAACGGGCCGGCCGCGCGGGCCGCCGCGCTCCGCGCGTCGCCGGCCGCGCTGGGTTTGCTGGCCGCCTATGGCTACTCGGCGCTCTACGCCCGCCGCCTCGTCCCAGAGGCAGAGCCCGACCTCGTTGATCTTGGGCAGACCATCGCCCTCGCGGACCACGCCGAAATAGTGGCCATCGGCGAACTGCACGGCGAACTGCGATTT
>CAYMCD010000050.1:0-21072 GCA_964388845.1 uncultured Verrucomicrobiota bacterium | reverse complement strand
GGCGCCGCGATAGAAGCCGCCCGATCCGTCCATGGCCGCATAGAGCAGCGCCGCCTTCTCCGCGTTGCGCCGCGCGAGCGCCGCCAGACCGCCCTGGGCGTCTATCCACCGGGTCACGAGCATGACCAGATAGATCGCGAAACAGGGGGGCGTGTTGTAGAGCGATTGCTCCGCCGCATGCGTCGCGTAGCGGAAGATGGCGGGGATCTTTTTCGAGCCGCGCTCGAGGAGATCTTTTCGGATGGCCACCAGCGTCACGCCGGCGGGTCCCATGTTTTTCTGCGCCCCGGCGTAGATCAGGCCGAACGTCGAGAAGGGGAGCGGCCGCGAGAGGATGTCCGACGACATGTCCGCCACCAGCGGCGCGTCCGTCTCCGGCACGTAGTTCATCTGCGTGCCCTCGATCGTTTCGTTGGTCGTGACGTGCAGGTAGGCCGCCCCCGGGGTCAGGTTCAACTCATCCGCGCGGGGCATCCGGGAGGGTTTCTCCTGGCTCGTGTCCGCCGCCACGTGGACGGTCCCGATATTTTTCGCCTCCTTGATGGCCTTCGCGCCCCAGGCGCCGGCGTTCACATAATCCGCCGTCTGGCCCGGCCCCAGGAGGTTCATCGGGACCAGCGCGAACTGGCCGCTGGCGCCGCCCGTCTGGAAAAGAATCGAATACGTCTCGTCCAGCCCCATGAGGCGCTTGAGGTTCGCGATCGCCTCCTGGTGGACCGCGTCGTATTCCTTGCCGCGGTGGCTCATCTCCATGAGCGACATGCCCGTGCCCTTGTAGTCCACCAGGTCGGCCTGCGCCTCGCGCAGCACCTCTTCCGGCAAGATCGCCGGTCCCGCGCTGAAGTTGAATGCCCGTTCCATGGTCTCCGCTCCCTGCGTGAAGATCGAAATGAAAGCCGGGTAGAATAGCGCCGGTTTCGCGGACTGCAACCGGCAAAACGACACCGGCAAAACGACGGGACGTTTGCCCGATTTTCGTTTGCCCGTCGCGTCCCCGATGGCCGGGGCCGTTCTACCGGCGCGGGACGGGCTCGCCGTCCCATCCCCAGTAGTAGCTCCACGCGATGACCGGGCCGCTGGCGGCCCGGATGTACCACTGGCCGATGGCGGGGTCTCGCATCGCGAGGTCGTAGCGTCCGTCGCCGTCGAAATCGCCCGGGACGGCGGGCGTGTTGCCGAAGCCCCACTGGACATTCCAGACCGGCACGGCGCCGGTGAGGGAGCGGATGTACCATCGGAAGGTGTCGCGGCTGTAGATCGCGAGGTCGTGCCGGCCGTCGCCATCGTAGTCGCCGGGCACGGAGGCGGTATTGCGGAAACCCCACTGCGTGGCCCACGCCGCGACGGCGCCCGTGAGGGAGCGGATGTACCAGCGCGAACTCGCCGTGTCGCGGACGGCGAGGTCGTAACGCCCGTCGCCGTCGTAATCGCCGGGCACCAGGTCCGCGCCGGCGAACCCCCATTGCAGCCCATAAGCGAGGACGCTTCCCGCGAGGGTGCGGATGTACCAGCGCCCGGTGCGGCGGTCAAAGACGGCCAGGTCCGATCGTCCGTCGCCGTCGTAGTCGCCATACACCGGAACCATGTCGGCGCCGCCCCACTGCAAGTGCCACGCCAGCACCGTGCCGTCCAACCGCCGGATGTACCAGCGCCCGTTGCCGTAGACGGCGAGGTCCGAGAGCCCGTCGCCGTCGTAGTCGCCCGGCACCTTGTGGCACCCGAAGAACCCCCATTGGATGTCCCACGCCAGGTAATCGTACGTCGGCATCGAGAGGATGAACCACGACAGGAGGCCGAAGGGGCTGAACACCGCCATGTCCGTCCGTCCGTCGCCGTCGAAATCGTTGAACGCCCTGGCCGCCCCCGCGTTGGGTTCCCAAACCACCTGGTCCACCCACGCGCGGTCGCTCCCGCTGACGACGCTCCCGTCCTTCGTGTAGAGCCACCGCACGGTGTGCTGGCCGACGGGGATGCTGATCTGGCGTTGCTCCCACGGCGCTTCGCCCGAGCGGGTGGAGACGTCGCTGCCGTCTATCTGGAACCGCAGGAAATCGTACCCGTATTCCGAGGAGACGCGCCACCAGAAGCTCAACCGGCCGGGCCCCTGCACGGTTGTCTGGAACCAGCTGGACTGGCTGTGGCCGATCGCGCCGCTCTCCGCGGCATCCACGCCGTCGTGCGTGGTGGAAGACTGGCCCGCCCACGGCTGGTTGCCGCCGACCGCCCACGAAGAGCCCGGCGCGTCGAGGGCGTCGGCCAGCGATCCGGCGGGCGGCCCGCCGCTGGTCTGGCGGTAGCGCAGGTTGTACTGAAGGGTCGAGCCGACGGAATAGGCCCGCACGCGCAGGTAATACCAGCCGGTCGAGGTGGGCGTGTGGGTCAGATAAAACTGCAGGTCGCCGCCGCCGTCGTCGTTGTACGCGATCCGGTTGTAGCCCGCGCTGTCGCTGTAGAGCTCGCCGTAGTTGTCGCCGGAGCTGCCCTGGGTGTGGAACACGTACGACTGGCCCGACTGCAGGTAACACGCGAACCAGTCGTAGGTGTCCGTCGCGGAAAGCGAGTGGGGGCCGTGCTGTTGTTCGGTGGCGCTCATCGAGAGCAGCGTCGCGCCCGCGCCCGAATTGTCGCCCGGATCCCACGCATCGCCGCTGGAGCTCGATTCCGTCACGCCGACCGCGGCCCAGGCGGCCTGCACCGCGGGGACCCAGGCCGGGTCCAGGTCCTGCGCCGCGGAAATCCATGCCGTCCGCGCGCCGAGATAGTCCGTATAGGGCCCGCAATAGACCGTCAGCGCGCGGTACGCCACGCGCTCCGCGTTCGCGATCCCGATCCCGGTGAAGTTGTAGCTGATCCCGTCGTTGTTGCCCGACCCGCCCTCGCACAGCAGATAGAAGAAGAAATTCTGCACGCCGCTGTTGATGTGGACGCCGCCGTTGTCCCCGCTGCCGGAGTACCAGTAGGTGCCCTGGTAGCGGCTCGGTTGCACGCCGTCGCTGCCGACGGTGGCCGTGTTGCGCGGATTGCGCATGTCGCGCAGCGATTTGGAGGAAATCCAGCAGTCCTCGCCCATCAGCCAGTCCGCCGCGCCCGCCTGCACGTTCGGGTAAAGGGCGCGCCCGTCCGACTGGCCGAAAAATTCAACGCAGGCCCCGAAGATGTCGGAGAAGGATTCGTTCAGGGCGCCGGATTCGCCGTAGTATTCGAGCCCGGCCGTGTATTCGGTCACGGCGTGGGTGAATTCGTGGCCGGCGACATCGAGGATGCCGAGCGCGTAGGCCGTCACGCCGTCGCCGTCGCCGAAATGGAAGTCGCTGCCGTCCCAGTAGGCGTTCACATAGCTCACGCCCTCGTGCACGTTCGCGCGCGCATAGATGCCGGCGCTGTCGAAACTGCTGCGTCCGTGCCGGGTCGAAAAGTACTGCTGGGTCAGGTCGAAATTCCGCGCGGCGGACACCTCCGCGCGGTCGCTGGTGCCCCAGGCCGAGCCGTTGCGGTAGGCGTACGTGGCGTTGTCGCCGTAGCCGGACGACGCCACGTTGTACACGAACCAGCGCCGGTTCTTGTTGTAGAGATAGTGGACGCCGTTGTTTTCGCGCCACCCGGTCAGCGAAACCGACCCGCCGCCCTCGCGGCTGAGCAGGTTGCCCGTGACCGTGATGTCCGCCCCGTTGGACGTGGGCGCCGCGATGCGGTGCACATTGTCGTAGCTCAACAGCACCGCGCCGTCGAGCGCGTCAATCCACACGCGCCATCGCCCCGCCGCCGACCGCAAGTCCACCTCGTGCGCGAGGCGCGGCGTCTTGCCCAGCGCCCAGACCACCAGCTCGCCGCGGGCGACGGCGAGGTCCGCGGGGACCTGTTCCAACGTGGCGATCGCCCGGTCGGCCGCCTCCTTGGCCGCGATCTTCGGGGCGAGCGCCAGGTCCCGGATCGGGCGGTAGCGTCCGTCCACCTGATACGCCCGCCCGGCCGGATCGAAATGCACGGTCAATTCGCCGCCGACCACGCGGAGACCCTCGTGCCGCTGGGCCATCCGGATGTGGGTGTGGCCGTCGGGCTCCCGTTGCGTCGCGCGCTCGGCGAACTCGGACCCGGCATCCGCAATGGAAAAAAGAGGGGCGACATTCCGCAGCACGCTCCGCGCGCGGTCAACCGAAGCCGCGCGCGCGACCGCGGGGGCGGCGCCCGCCACCGGGTCCAAATCTTTGCCCCGGACGGAAAGCGGGCGGCCGGAGTCCGGATGCGCCGGCACATGCCAGCCCGGGTTCGCGACCCCGGTTCCGGCGCCGCGCCGCGCGGGCGCCGGTTCCGTGGGGTGGGCAACCGCCGCGGCGTCGGTGCCCGGCTGTTTGACCGTGGGCGGCCCGGCTTGGAAACCCCACGCCGGGGATTGCGCCAGGAGGAGCACGGAAACGAGTGGGGCGATGGGGGCGATGTGTCGCGTGCGCATGGCGCGCACAGTACAGCCCGGTATCCGAAGGGGTCAACGGAATACAAAAATAATCTTTTCCCGGATATTGTCCGCCCCCACGGCGCATGGCCGGTGAGGTCGTTTCAGGCTTCGATCAGGCGTCCCACGTGCGCGGCCACGGCCGACGCGAGGCCGCTCAGGTTGTAGCCGCCCTCCAGAATGGAAACCAGCCGCCCGCCGGCATGTCGCGCGGCAAGACGCAACATCCAGTCCGTCAAATCGGCGAAATCGTCATCCGCGATCCGCCAGCCGCCGAGCGGGTCATCCACCCGCCCGTCGAATCCCGCCGAAAGGACCACAAAATCCGGCCGGTACGCCTCCATCGCGGGGCCCAGTTCGTCGCGGAAGGCGGCCAGGACGGCCGCGCCGTCCGCGCCCTCCGGCAGCGGGCAGTTCAGCGTGGCGCCTTCGCCGGCGCCGACGCCGCGCTCGCCCCGCGCGCCGGTCCCGGGATACCAGGGGTATTGGTGGACGCTGAAGTAGAACACGCCGCCGTCGGCATAGAAGATGTCCTGGGTGCCGTTGCCGTGGTGGACATCCCAGTCCGCGATCAGCACGCGCCGCGCCCCGTGCCGGATCTGGGCGTGCCGCGCGGCGAGCGCGGCGTTGTTGAAGAGACAGAACCCCATGCCGCGATCCGCCGCCGCGTGGTGCCCGGGCGGGCGCACCAGGCAGAACGCATTCTTGACGCGCCCCTCGCAAACCGCGTCCACCGCGTTCAGCGCGCCGCCGGCCGCGTACCGCGCGGCCTGCAGCGAGTGCGCGCAGATTTCCGTGTCGCCCGTGCTGAGCGTGCCGTTCCCGGCCGCGACCTCCGCCTCCACCAGCTCAATGTAGGCGCGCGGATGGCATCGTTCGAGTTCTTCATCCAACGCCTCGCGGCAGGGAATCTTCTCCAGCCGGTCAATCAAGCCGCGCGAACACAACGCGCGGAACGCGGCGTCGTAGCGGGACGGGGACTCCGGATGGCCCCATCCGGTGTCGTGGGTCTTGCAGATCGGATCGGCAACCAGGCCGGTGTGCAGGAAACGTTCCGCCATGTCCCGATCATTCCACCAATTCGCCCGCGAAATCAAACGCCGCGTGCAAGACCGCCAGCGCCGCGATGCACGCCGTATCGCTCCGCAGCGCGCGCGACCCGAGGTGGGCCGGGCGGAATCCCCGCCCGGCCAGCCGATCGAGTTCATACGGCGTCCAGCCGCCCTCCGGCCCGATCGCGATCAGCGCGCGCGCGCCGGCCCGCCGCGGCGCCTCCGCGACGAGCGGCCGTGCCGCGCCCGGCTGGAGCGCGATGCGTTCCGCCGCCCCGGACAACGCGTCGAGCTCATCCTCCAGCATCGGTTTGAACAGGCGGTGGAGAGTGACGAGCGGCAGCCGCGTGTCTCGCGCCTGCTGGAGTCCTTCGATGAGAAACGGGGTGAAAAACGCGGGATCAATCACATGCGTATCGAAATAGTTGCGCTCCACGCGCGCGGCGTTCGTCAGCAGGATGCGCCCGACCCCCAGCGCGGCGAGCTGCGCCCAGAGCCGTTTCATCACCTTCGGGCGCGGCAGGGCCAGCAGCAGGTCCACCCGCGGCCGAGGCGGGATCACCGCATCGAATGCGCACGCCAGTTCCACCGTCTCCGCCGAAACCGCGCGCACCGTCCCGACGCCCCGCGGCCCATCCAGCAGGCCGATGCGTACCGTGTCGCCCGGCGCCGCGCGCAGCACCGCGCGGATATGGTGCGCGCGATGATCGCCCAGCCGCGCCGTAAGTTTGGCGACCAGCTCGTCTTGTCTGATCAGAATAAGATTCATCAAGCGTGAATAAGACTGGCTGATTGCGTCCCCGTGAATACAATTTGCGGCAACCGTGGCGCAATTGCATCAAATTATCGCGGAACGCGTGAAGGGGTGGCGCGAGCGTGGGTTCCCGCATGAGGATTATCCCGCGCTTGCGGAAATACTGGATTACCAGTACCTGCCGGCAAGCCAGTCAGGAGCCCGTCGCGACCGTCGTTTTCTGCGCGCGGCTCAAATTGAGGCGCTGCACACGTACTGGTATTTGCGCCTGGTCGAGAATACACCGCGCATGATCGACTTGTACCGGTCCGTCTTTCCCCGGAACTCCGAGCTGCTTGCGGCGTGGGGTGCAACGACCGATGAGGTGCGGGATTTTGTCGGCGATTTCAGTCTGGATGCCTTTCTGAACAAGGTTTCGGAAAACGAGGAGTTCGTAAGCCGCAATCGGTTGGAAGCCCTGCGAGAAACCATCACGCTGGACTACTCCAGCTTCATTCTGGCCCTCGCGATGGGCGCGGGGAAAACGGCGCTGATCGGCGCGATCATCGCGACGGAATTCTCGCTCGCCTCCGAATACCCCGAAGGGCCATTTGTCCAGAACGCTCTCGTCTTCGCCCCCGGACTCACCATTCTCGGCTCCCTCCGTCAACTTGCGGCCCTTCCGTATGACCGGATTTTGCCGCCGCGCTTTCACAAGCCGTTCGTTGCCGGGGTCAAAATGATCTTCACCCGCGACGGCGATCCCGACATCCCCGTCATCCCCGGCAGCACGGGCAATATCGTCGTCACCAATACGGAAAAAATCCGCATCACCAAAGAGACCATCCGCAAGGGGGACCTTAAGGGCCTGTTTTTCGGCGCGAGCCAGGAGGAGGCGCGCGGCGATCTCGCCAACCGGCGGCTGAAGCAACTGGCCAGCCTGCCTCATCTCGCTGTCTTCTCCGACGAAGCGCACCACGCCTTCGGGCGCGGCATGGAAAACGACCTGAAACGAGTCCGCCAGACCATCGATTACCTCCACGAAAAGAGTCCGAACCTCATCGCCGTGGTCAGTACGACGGGGACGCCGTATCTGAACCGACAGCCCTTGCTCGACGTCATCTATTGGTACGGCCTCTCCGCGGGCATCCGCGACGGCATCCTCAAGACCGTCGGCGACAATGTGCGCAGCTACACGATCAGCGACGAAACGGCCGATGATTTTGTCGCCCAGGTGATCGAAGACTTTTTTGCCCGCTATCGCGACACCCGCCTGCCAGACGGTAGTTGGGCCAAGATCGCGATGTATTTTCCACAAGTGGACGACTTGCGCGAACTGCGCCCGGTCGTTGAGGCCCGGCTGATGCACCTCGGCCTGTCCGCCGATCTGGTGCTCGCCAACCACAGCGAATCGGCGAAAGCCGAAATCGACGCTTTTGAGCGGCTGAACGATCCCGCTGCGCCGCATCGGGTCATTCTGCTGGTCAACAAAGGCACGGAAGGATGGGACTGCCCGAGTCTGTTTGCCTGCGCACTGGCCCGCAAGCTGCGCACCAGCAACAACTTCGTTTTGCAGGCCACCTGCCGCTGTCTGCGCCAGGTCCCCGGCAACAACCAGCCCGCCAGCATCTATCTGTCGGACGACAACCGCCGCACCCTCGAAAAGGAATTGCAGGAGACCTACGGCGAAACCATTCGCGATCTGGAACGCGCGCGCGGCGAGAGCCGGACCGTCGCCATCAAGCTGCGCAAACTGCGTATTCCGCCGCTGGTCGTGAAGCAGCTTCGCCGCCGCGTGGAACGCGCGCCCGTTCCCAGCCAGCCGATCCGGCTGGAGCGCCCGAACGTCGCCGCGCCCACGATCTACATTCGGACGCACGGCTTCGCCGCCAAAGCGGAGCGCGGCTCCGTTCTGGTTGAGGGCGAGCCCGGGAAAACCGTCGAAATCGAACATGAGACCTCGGACCTCTACGCCGCCGCCGTGGAATTGGCGGGCGTTTATCGACTGGAGCCGTGGCCCCTGCTCGACGAACTGCGGCGCATCTATCCCGAAGGGGCGCTGCCGGACGCCCATCTACCGGAACTCGCCGCGCAGGTGGAGCGCCACGTCAGCCGCTACACCATCGTGGAAGAGGAGATTGAAGTCGCGCTGGCCCTCGTGAAGCCGGAGGGCTTCGACAAGTCCATCGAGGCCGATGGCCAGGAAGTATATACCGCCGAAATCTCCTATCCCGTGGATCGGGAGCGCTTGCTGTTGCACTGGGACGCCTTGCGCGGTCGCAACCCGGCGGACCTCGGGTTCCACTATTCGCCCTACAATTTCGATTCCGCACCCGAACTGGAATTCTTCGAGCGCATGCTCGACTACCTCAACCTCGCCCCGGCCGATGTGGAGGACATCTATTTCACCGGCGCGCTGACCTCCTCCAACCGCACCGACTTCCGCGTCGAATACCGCGACACGGACGGCCAGTGGCGGGACTACACCCCCGACTTCGTCATCCGGCGCAAGGACGGGCGCGCGATCATCGTCGAGATCAAGTCCGAGCAGCATCGCGCCGGTACGGAAGAGGACGTGCGGCGCGCCACGCGCGGCGAGCCTGCGATCACGCACGAAGGGTCCAAGGCTGTCGCGCTGAAAAAGTGGACCGGGCTAAATGCCGATCGCCTCAAATACCAATTGCTCTTTGTAGACAACACCGTCCCCGCCGCCGCGCTGGATGAAACCAAGCAGCTCTGGAAGACCCTGACATGAAGGCTAAAAAGAAAACGCCCCCCGCATCGGCTGCCCGAAAGAAACCCTCACCCCAACCCTCTCCCACGGGGAGAGGGAGCAAGCAGCCGGACTCCCTCGCCCGCCCGGCGGGAGAGGGCGGGGGTGAGGGCGTTCGCGCGGTGAAAAAGGAAATCGCCATCGGCCCCATCAAGGGACGGCCCATGCTGCAATGGTTCGGCAAACGCCCGCTTCAGCGTGTCACCGCCTTCCCCGCGCAGCAGGTCGAAGCATTCGGCCCGACCGACCCCAACGCCAATCTCCTGTTCCACGGCGACAACAAGGAAGTGCTCGCCCATCTGCTCGCCAACGGCTACCGCGGCAAGGTCAACCTTATCTACATCGACCCGCCCTTCGACTCCGGCGCCGATTACGTCCGCAAAGTCACCCTGCGCGGCAAAAGCGCCCTCTCCAAACTCGACGGCGAAGGCTACACCCTCGGCGAACAGGTCCAATACGAAGACATCTGGGCCAACGACAACTACCTCCAGTTCATGTACGAGCGGTTTGCGCTAATAAAAGAACTCCTGTCGCAAAGAGGAGTTCTGGTCGTTCACTGCGACTACAATCGAAACCATTACCTGCGGATGCTGATGGACGAGGTCGTGGGCTCAAAATGGTTCATCAACGAAATTATATGGCAGCACGCTGTTATCGGCGCTGGTCGAGGCATTTACACCCGACTTCCCAAGGTTCACGAAACCCTGTTGGCATACTCTCTAGATGCTGGGTACACATTTAACACTGATGCCAGACAGGTTCGCGTTCCGTATAAAGAACGCATAACAGAAAATCTCTCTAAAGACGAAAACGGATGGTACTACACGCGGGGACGAACAGGAACCGACAACCCTTGGTCAAAAGATCCAAAGTATCTGCGGACATATGTGGATATTGAGAAGGGAAAGCTCGTCCACGACCTTTGGGAAGATATAACTACATATCGCGCACAGGGTGACGAACATGAGGGCTACCCGACACAGAAACCCGAGAAGTTGATTGAGCGCGTCGTCGCGTTATTTTCCAATCCCGGCGACCTCGTTCTAGACTGCTTCCTCGGGTCGGGAACAACTGCGTCGGTGGCGCAGAAGTTGGGGCGGCGGTGGATTGGGTGCGACATCAACAAGGGCGCGATTCAGACGACGGTGAAGCGGTTGCAAGCGGTGATCGGGGACCAGAGTTCGGCGACCGGTGAGCAGAAGGTCTTGCCGGGCATGGAATCGCGGGGCGAGGGCGCCCCGGCTCCAGCATCGAAGTCCTTCCATGTCTGGCGGGTGAACGACTACGACCTGCAAATCCAGCACAACGAGGCGGTGGCGCTGGCGTGCGAGCATATCGGCGTCGAGCGGTCGCGGACGGACGCCTTCTTCGACGGTATCCAGGGCAAGCGGCTGGTGAAGATTGTGCCGTTCAATCATCCGCTGTCCCCGGCGGACCTGGAAGACTTGAAGAACGAATTGCAGGCGCGCAAGAACGAGGAGCGCGACATCCTGATGGTCTGCCTCGGAATGGAGCGCGCGTGCGCCGCGTGGCTGGAGGACTGGAACCGGCTCCGCAAGAAAGGCAACGTCCCGAACAAGATTGAAGTGGTGGAACTGCGCACCGATCCGAAATACGGCAAATTCATCGCGCACCGCCCGGCCTCGGCGCGGGTGGCGATCAAACGGGCGAAGGACAAGCTCGTCGTGGAGGTAAAGGACTTCGTTTCGCCGTCCATCCTGGAGCGCCTCGAATCCCAAGCCGGCCTGCTCAAGCCGCACATCGAGGACTGGCGCAGCATGGTGGACAGCGTGATGATCGACCCCGCCTACGACGGGTCCGTCTTCCACATCGCCCTCGCCGACGTGCCCGAAAAGAAAACCGACCTCGTCTCCGGCTCCTACGAACTCCCCGCCCCCAAAGCCAAAACCGCCGTCGCCGTCAAACTCACCGACATGCTCGGCGAGGAAGTGCTGGTGGTGGAGGAGGTGTGAGATGAAACGAAATCCACCACTGGTTTCCGAGTATTTGGAAAATATCGGGCGGGAGGCCCTCGAAGATCATCAGGAATTGATCGGGCGCATGGTGCATCGGCGCGAAGGGGTCTATGCCCTCTACCGGAAGAATCGTTTGTACTATGTGGGTCTCGCGCGGGATTTGAAACGACGCATGGGACAGCATCTGCGGGACCGGCACCAGACATCCTGGGATCGATTCAGCGTTTATCTCACTGTTGGAGGCCGCCATTTGCAAGAATTGGAGGCCCTATTGCTACGCATCGTCTCTCCGGGCGGAAACCGGGTTAAGGGTCGCTTGGGGCGAGGCGAAAATCTGGCTCCCGTGCTGAAGCGTTCAATTGAAAACAAGCGTCGCAAAGAGGTGCGCGTTATATTCGGCTGGCCAGAGCCCGAGATACAGATCAGCACTCCCCCTGTGCGCGAGGGCCGGGCCCCAATCCTCGCCCGATATCTGGGCGGACGCCCCGGGATATTGGAGGCTCGATTCAAAGGAAAGCGAATTGTTGCGCGCGTACGGCGCGATGGGACCATCCGGTTTGGTGGGTCGATCTTCACGTCTCCTTCATTGGCCGCCGCAAGCGCCTGCAACCGAAAGGCCTGCAACGGATGGAATTTCTGGTACATCGAGAGAACCAAGGGCAATTGGGTCAAACTGGATGAATTGAGGCGATAGATTCGATGCCTGAAGAATATCCCATCTGGTCTCTGCCGGACGACGCTCCCGAAGACATCGAACAGATGGGGAGCAAGGAGAAGTTCTGGTTTCGGCGGGATGAAGCCAGATGGCTCTTCAAGTATCCCCGGGAGAACAGCGGTGAGCATTGGGCCGAAAAAATCGTCGCGGAACTGGCCGTGGTCCTCCAAATCCCCGCCGCACGGGTGGAGTTCGCTGAATATCGGGGTCGGCAGGGCAGCGCAAGTTTGTCTTTCGCCGATCGCACAGCGGGTCGCGCGTTGGTCCACGGCAACGAGGTCGGCGCTGCACGAGGGCTATGATAGGAGCAAGCGTTGGAAGCAGTCCGACCATCATCTGAAACGCATCATCGAAGCCGTGAGCAAGGTGTTTGGTAGCAAGCGACGTCCTGCTCTTGAGCGATTGGCCGAATATGTGGTGTTGGACGCTTTGGTGGGAAATGTGGACCGCCATCACGAAAATTGGGGCTTATTGCTGTATATCGACGATAATAAAGTGGTCAGGTTCGAAGTGGCGCCTTCATTTGACCACGCATCGTCACTGGGCCGAGAGTTGCGGCCGGAACGTTGCGTGGCGCTTTTGCACGACCCCAAAGGGGTATCCCGCTATATCGCAAAGGGGAGCGGAGGTATTTATCTCGCCCCAGCCGACCCCAAGGGCGCCAGTCCACTTTTGTTGGCGCGTGAAGCGAAACGATTTTACCCGGATTATTTCAGCCCAGTTCTGAAACGGATTGCCGACCTCGACATTTCATCCGTGCGAGGTATCATTGACCGTGTTCCCAAAGACTGGATGCATCGTGAGCATCGCGATTTTGCCGAATCACTCATCATGAAGGCGCGAGGCATGCTCTTGGAGGACGCGGCATGAAAACACTATTTCTCGCATGGCAATCGCGTGGCGCAACCCGCGCTTGGTATCCGATTGGACGCTTGGAGGCCGATCCCGGTGAGCATCACTATGCGTTCAGCTACACGATGGGTGCCGAACGAGCGGAGCGTGATGCCGGATTTCAACCACTTGTTTCTTTTCCGCAATTGGACAAATTTTACGAATCATCCGAATTGTTCCCTCTATTCCAAAATCGGGTTTTGGATCCTTCGCGGAAAGATTTTGCGCAGTATCTGGAATGGCTTGGCTTGGAACGAGATGCAGCCGATCCGATCGATATTTGGCTGTCAGTGGCGGGGAGCGACAAACGGATAATCTGGAGGTTTTCCCCCTGATCGAAAAGGCCGTGGACAATTCATTCCGTTGTCGTTTCTTTTTGCATGGCCATCGTCATGTCAGCAGCTCCGGGATTGAACGCGCGAACCGCTTGACTGAGCGGGATGAACTTCGTGTTTCCATTGAGCTGAATAATCCCGCCACAGGATTGGCTATTCAACTTCTGTCGCCCGACTATGAAATGGTCGGATGGGCTCCACGCTATCTCGTGCCAAGTTTGGTCCGAGCCGTGGCGGACGCCCCCGAGGTCCGGGCGCGCGTTGTGCGCGTCAATGAACCTCCGGCCCCCGCAAATCGTCGCGTGCTGGTGGAGTTTTCCGGGCGTTGGCCGGCAGACAATGAGCCGATGTCCGAAGAGGTTTTTAGGCCACTTTGCTCACACGCCTAACCCAACGGGGGATGGCTCAACAGCTCGTACAGCCGCTTGTAGTAGCCGCCCTGGGCGAGCAGGTCGCGGTGGGAGCCTTGCTCGATCAACTGGCCCTGGCGCAGGACGAGGATGTGGTCGACGTGGCGGATGGTGGAGAGGCGGTGCGCGATGATGATGCTCGTGCGGCCCTTCATCAGCTTTTTCAGCGCGTCCTGGATCAGCAGCTCCGTCTCGGTGTCCACGCTCGCGGTGGCCTCATCGAGGATTAAGAGAATGTCGGGGTTGTGCGCGATGGCGCGCGCGAGCGCGAGCAACTGTTTCTGGCCGGTGGAGAGGCCGGCGCCGCGCTCCATCACGACCGCGTCGTAGCCGCCCTCGCGCTGCTCGATGAACCGGTGCGCGTTGACGAACCGCGCGGCCTCCTCGATGCGCGCGCGAGGCATCGCCGGGTCGTGCAGCGCGATGTTCTCCGCGATGGTGCCCGCGAAGATGAACGGGTCCTGCAGCACGATGCCGATCCGGCGGCGCAGTTCGCTCTGCGCGTAGTCGCGCACGTTGACCCCGTCCACGCGCACCGCGCCGCGCTGCACGTCGTAGAACCGGGCGATGAGGCCGGTGAGCGACGACTTGCCCGCGCCGGTCGCCCCGACAATGGCCACCGAGGCGCCGGCCGGGATGCGCACGTCGAGGTCGCGCAGGACCCAGTCCTCGTCCTGGTAGGCGAACCACACGCGGTCAAACGCGATCTCGCCGCGGAACGAATCCAGCTTCGCGGGGACGGCCGGGTCCGCGATCTCCTCCGTCGTGTCCATCAGGCCGAAGACGCGCTCGCCGGACGCCATCGCCGCCTGCAGCACGTTCGATTTTTCCGAAAGGTCGTCCAGCGGCCGGAAGAATTCGCGCAGGTACGCCAGGAACGCGAGCAGCTCGCCGATCGTCAGCGAGCCGTCTCCGCTCAGGATCTGCCGGCCGCCGAGGCCGAGGATCAACACGGCCGCCAGCGCGCCCATGATTTCGGTCGCGGGAAAGGCGTAGCTGAACCACGCGACCGCGCGCAGGAAGGCGTCGCGCAACGGACCGTTCTGGCGCGCGAAGCCCGCGTTGGCGGTCGCCTCGCGGTTGAACAATTGGATCGTGCTCATGCCGGTCAGCATTTCCTGCAAATAGGCGTTGAGCGCGGATTGGCGCTGGCGCACCGCGCGGTGGCTCGCGCGTACCCTGCCGTTCAACAGGATCAGGATGAGCAGCAGCGGCGGGAAGAGGGCCAGCATGACCAGCGCGAGGCGCGTGTTGACCCAGAACATGAAGGCGAGCACGCCGGCGAGCATCAGGAAATCCGTCGTGAGCCCGATCAGGCCGTCGGTCAGCAGGCGCTGCATCGCCTCCACATCCGAGCCGACGCGCGTCATCAGGCGGCCGACCGGGTGGCGGTCGAAATATCGGAACGGCAGGCGCAGGATCTTGTCGAAGATGTCCGCGCGCATGTCGAACAGCATCCGCTGGCCGAGCCACGACAACAGATATCCCTGCGCGTACCGCATCAGGAACGCGCCGAACCCGACGAGCATGTAGAGGCCGGCGACGTTCAACAGCACGCCCCGTCGAAGCGACGCGGGCACATCCGCCGGCGCCAGCCCGTGATCAATCGCGTCGCGGATGAGCAACGGCAGCGTGTTCGACAGCAGCGTGAGCGGGGCGACGAGCAGGAGCGCCAGTGCCATCCAGCCCCGGTACGGGCGGACGTAGCGCAGCATCCGCAGGAGCAGCGAGCGGTCGAACAG
Source organism: uncultured Verrucomicrobiota bacterium (assembly GCA_964388845.1). GTDB lineage: Bacteria > Verrucomicrobiota > Kiritimatiellia > CAIVKH01 > CAIVKH01 > JAMLJG01. Next base: position 5,995 of record CAYMCD010000050.1, on the reverse strand, counting down.
TTTCGCCGGAATATCTGACTCTATGTGTTCCATGGGGGAAGGGGCAAAGGCACAAAGGGAAAAAGGCACAAAGACGGAGCACTGATTACTGAACACTGATCACCGATCACCGTCGTCATGCCGTCTCCTCCAGCTTCGCCTCCAGGCGCTGGATCTCGTCGAGGTCCCGGTAGTAGCCGGGCCGCGCGACGAGTTCCGCGTGGGACCCGTCCTGCGCGATCCGGCCCTGGTCGAGCACCAGGATGCGGTCGGCGTGCCGCAGCGTGGAGACGCGGTGGCTTACGAGGATGGAGGTGCGGCCGCGCAGGATGGGCAGCAACTCGCGCAGGATGCCCGCCTCCGTCTGCGTGTCCACCGAGGAGAACACGTCATCGAGGATCAGCAGGTCGGGCTCGCGCGCGATCGCGCGGCCGATCGCCGTGCGCTGGCGCTGCCCGCCCGAGAGCGTCACGCCGCGCTCGCCCAGCAGCGTGCGGTACTGCTGGGGGAAGCGCCGGACCTCGTCGCCGAGCCGGGCGATTTCCGCCACGCGCCGCACGTCCGCCTCGTGCGACTTCATCGCGTCGTCCACCGGGTCGAGGCCGAAGGCGAGGTTGTTCGCGAGCGTGTCGGAGAAGAGAAACGGCTCCTGCGGAGCGAGCCCGATGCGGCGGCGCAGATCGGCCAGCCGCAGCGCGCGCACGTCCGCGCCGCCGATGCGGACCGCGCCCTCGTCCGGGTCGAGCAGGCGCGCCAGCAGCGACACGAGGAGCGTCTTTCCGCTGCCCGTGGGCCCGGTGAGGGCCACGCACTGGCCGGCCGGGATGCGCAGCGAGATCCGGTCGAGCACCGCCCGCCCGTTGAGGCGCAGCGAGACGCCGTCGAATTCGATGTCGCCGCGCAGGGCGGGGGCCTCCGCCGCCCCGGCGCCGTCGCGCACCGCGGGCTCGGCGTCGAGGATCGTGCGGATGCGCGCCCAGCTCGTGCGGCCGCGCTGGAAGAGGTTGATCGTCCAGCCGAGCGCGAGCATCGGCCACTGCAGGAAAATCAGGTGCTGCTGGAACTGCACATAGACGCCGAGCGAAATGGCCCCGGCGATGATCTGCCGGCCCGCGAGCAGCAGCAGCAGCACCGCGCCGATCCAGTAGAGGAACATCATGAACGGCCAGACCGGCTCCTCGATGCGGGTCAGGGTCATGTTGCGGCTGATGAATTCGCGGTTCAGCGCGGTGAACTGGCCGCGACGCCGCCCCTCGATGCCGAACCCCTTGATCGTGCGGATGCCGGCGAACGTCTCCTGCGCGAAGTTCGTGATCGCCGAGAATTGCTCCTGCGAGAGATCGTAGTATTTGCGGATCAACCGGATCAGGAAGAAGAAGAGAAGGCTGATGAAGGGCAGTAGGGCCGCGACGGCCAGCGCGAGCCGGACGTTCGTCGCGAACATGACGCCGAACGCCAGCGGGAAGCCGACCAGCATGCGGGATCCCTGGAGCAGTCCCTGCCCGATCATTTCCCGCACCGCGCCGAGGTCGGACGTCATCTTCGTCATCAGGTCGCCGGTCCGCTCCCGCTGGAAAAACGCCGGATCCAGCGCCGTCAGGTGCGCGAACACCGCCCGCCGCACATCGTGTTCGACGCAGTTCGCGAGGCCGAGCAGCAGGCGGCGCATCGCGATGGAGACGAGGAAGACCGCGCCCGCGATCCCGAGGAAGACCGCGAGGTGCCGGAAGAACACGTCGGCGCCCGGGCCCCGCTGCAGCGCGTCAATCGCGTGCCGCAGCACGATCGGGCCCGCCAGGCTGCCCGCCAGGTAGCCGGCCACGCAGAGCATGCCGGTCAGCGCGCGGACGCGATAGGTCCACACGTAGCGCCACGGGGATGCGGAGGGAGGGGGCATCGGGATCAGCGTGCCTTAAGCAACGGCACTTCGCAATCCGCCGGGCCGCCTTACGCCGGACAAGATTCCAACGTCTGGAAAAACCGCGCGCGGCGGCTTCCAACGTCTGTAAATTACAGGAACTGGAAAAAAACTCCTACAGCGCGGCGCGCCAGCGGGTTTCGGTGTGGCGGCGCTCCTCCGCGGCGAAGGGATGGCCGGGGCGCCGGATCTGGAAGAGGTAGCCGGTGCCGGTCGAGCGATAGGCGTCCCGCTCCCGCAACAGCCAGGGCAGCGGATCGCTGCCCGCGACGGCCTCAAGCGTTTCCGGGTAGCGCCCCGCGTCCCGCAGATGCCGTTCCAGCGCGGGCGCCAGGGCCTCCGCGCGCGCGCGGGCCGCCGCGAGGTCGGCGCGGTGCCGCGCATGGAGCAGCGGCACCGCCGGCAGCAGCGCGAAGCAAACGAGGGCCGAGGTGAAGCTCATCCGGATCGTGAGCCGCGCGCCGGGGTCCGGCCGCGCGCCGTTCAACATCCGCAGGATCACGGCCAGCAGCAGGAGCAGGATGCCCAGCATGGCCACGCTGACCCACATGAGGCCGAGCGGCATGAAGGCGTGGCGGCCCCAGAGATAGAAAACGGCATTGGCCGCCGCCGCGGCAAGCAGGGTGTTCAGGATGAGAGCAGGTTTCATTTTTTTCGCTCGAAGTGCGGAGTCCGCCGGTTCTTTATATCCATCGGCGTCCTTCACTTCACGCATGAACCAACGATTTATCGCCGCCGCCGGATCTGCGCTGAGGGCGGGGCCCGGTTCGGGCTGGAGCGCCTGCCTGGCGCTGCCCGATGGAACCACCCGGACCATCGAGATCGAACCGCTGAATTTTTCCGTCGCTCCGCCGGCGTCGTTCGATGGGTGGGCGGCCGCGGCGCTCCCGGCGGTCATGCGCGCGGGCGGCGAGTTGCGGGTGGCGGGGCCGATGAGCCGCGGCGCCATCCGGAACCTCACGGAGTATGCCGAGGCCTGGGCCGCCTGGCGGCCCGGGCGGTTCCGGCGGGTCGAAATCCTGGCGGATGAAGTGCTGGATCCCCCCCCGATTCCGCCGCGCTCGGCGGTGGTGGCCTGGTCCGGCAGCCTCCGGTCCACGCATGTGCTTTGGCGGCGCCGCGCGGCGGCGCCGGACCGCGACCTGCAGCTTAAAGCCGCGCTGCGGGTGGCCGGCCTGTCGAAGGATGATCGCCCGCCCGACGCGGATGCCGCGGCGCCCGGTCTCGGCGCGCCGCTGTGGGTGATGCGGACCAACGCCGGGGCGGGGGACTGGATGGATCCCGAAATCGGCGCGCTGCCGCTGGTCGCCGCGGCGTTGCAATTGGCCTGCGACGACCGTGCCGCGGGCGTCCATGCGCGGCGCGGACCGATCGCGGCGCGGATGCGATATCCGAGGCCCGGTCCGGATCTGCCGGACCTGTTCAGCGGCGGCTTCCGCCAGGTGTGGGCCGAGGGCGGCGGCTGCTCGCCGGTCCGTATGGCGCGGGATCTGGCGGCGGCGCCGGACCTGGCCGCCCGCGTTTCCGATTGTGCGCGCGTCCCGCGCCATGCGCCGCCCTGCGGGCGGTGCGCCGGGTGCGCCCTGGTCGCCGTGGCGTTCCACGCGGCGGGATGCGCGCGCCGCGCGTCCGCGCGGACCGGCCGGCGGATAGCCCTCCGCGATCCCCGCCATGCCGCCGAACTCGAGATCCTGCTGGCGGATTGGCGCGACGATGCCGATCCGCTGCGCCGTGTATTGGCCGCCCGGCAAAGGCGGTCGAAATCGCTCGCGCGCCTAGCCGAGCTGGTCCGCTGGCTTCGCGCCGCGAGCGGGCTCGGCCCCGTCTGGCCCCGATGAATACGACCCCGCCATCCATCCACGTGTGGTTCGAAGAGGGTATGGAAGACGGGGCGCCGGTCCGGCGCCTGGTCTTCGAGGGAGCGCGCGATGCGGCGGAACCGCGCTGCGAGACGTGGTGGCGCTTCCCGGATGAATCGTCTCTCGCCGCCCTGCCGGCGCTCGATCCCCTCGTGGGCGCGCACCAGCTCTGGGCCGCCCAGATGAATCAGGACCTGGTGGTCCACGGCCCGATGACCGCCGGCGGACTGCGGCAGTTGCGGCAGGTCATGGAGCTCCGCCGCGCGCTGTCGCCGGAGCGCTACCCGCGGTGCGTGGAAATTGAGCCCGAGCGCGTGTTGCACGGGCTGGGCCCGACCGGGCCGTCGAATCGCGCCGTGGTGTCCTTCTCCGGCGGATTGGATTCCAGCTTCACGGTCGCCCGGCACGCGCACCGCACCGTGGGGGCGCGGGCCTTCGAGTTGGCGGGCCTGGTCATGGTGTTCGGATTCGATGCGCCCCTGTCCCGCGCGGACCGGTTCGACGCGATGGCGCGGCGCGCGGCGCCCGCGGCGCGGGCGCTGGGCCTGCCGGTTCACCGCGTCATCAGCAACGGCATGCATCGGGGCGGTCGCGCGTGGCCGCATTCGGCGATGCCCCTGTTCGCGTCCGTGCTCGCCCAGTACCACGGAATCGCGCCGGTGGGCCTGGTGTCCGCCGGGGCGCCCCACGGCCTGCCCCGGTTCGCCAGCATCTCGCACTCGCCGTTTCTCGATCAATATTCCTCCTGCGATTTTTTCCGCCTGGTGACGGACGGCGGCGGCCACAACCGGGCCGAAAAGATTGAAGCGTTGAAGCCGTTCCCCGAACTCCTGGCCGGCCTCAAGGTCTGCTGGCAGGGACCGGACCCGGCGCGCAACTGCGGCGTATGCCCGAAATGCGTGCTGACCCGGCTCGACTTCCTCGCCGCCGGAATCCCCGATCCGCCCTGCTTTGACTCGCCGTTGACGCCGGAGCTGATCGAGCGGCTTCCGCTTCAGTCCATGCAGAAGGCCCGGGATCTCTTCCGGTTCGCCTGGGTCGAACTGGAGGAGCGGGACATCGCGGGGCCGGTGGTGTCCGCGCTACGCCGGCGTCTTTCGCGCGTCCCGCCGGATTTCATTGCGCCGGCGGTGCAGCGGTGGGAGCATCGCCTTCGCCGGTCGCTCGGGCGCCGGATCGCGTGATGGAGAACCCTGACCAACCGCTCTTGCGCCATCTTGCCGGCGAGCTCGCCCGCGCGTTGTCGGATCAGATTCCCCGCGGCGCGCGGGTGGCCCTGATCAATTTTCCCAACCACCCGAATGCGGGCGACTCGGCCCTCTGGATGGGGGAGCGCGCCGCGCTGGAGCGGCTCGGGACCCGGTTGTTTTATCAGGCCTCCTGGGCGAGCTACCGGCGCGACGACCTCGCCCGCGCGCTGCGGCCGGGCGATCTGATTCTGCTGCACGCGGGCGGCAATATCGGCGATCTCTATCCCGACGGCCAGGCGCGCACCCGCCTGCGCGTGCTGGAGGATTTTCCGTCGCACCGCACCATCCAACTGCCCCAGAGCATCTGGTTCACGGATGAGAACAATCTGGCGCCGCTCAAGGAACGGGTCGAGGCGCACCGCGATTTCACCCTGCTGGTGCGCGAGCGGCCCAGCCTGGAACGGGCGCTGCGCTATTTTCGCGCGCCGGCCGTGCTCTGCCCCGACATGGCATTCGAGCTCGGCGCGCTGCCGCGGGCGGCGGCCCCGGAACTGCCGATCCTGTGGCTCGCGCGCGCCGACAAGGAGTCCGCCGGGCACCGCGCCCCGCGCGCTGCGGCGGATGTCCGGGTCGCCGACTGGCTGGGACCCGTGGACCCGGAGCCGCCGGTGGAGCGGGTATGGCGCGCCGCCGCGCGCATCAACCTTCCGCTCCACGCCGCGGCGAAGCGCGGCGGAACCACGCGCCTGCAGCGCCGCGTCCTGGCGGGGACTTTCGCCCCGATGGCTCGCCACTGGACCGCGCGCGGGTGCCGGATCCTCGCGCGCGGCCGGGTGGTCGTCACGGATCGCCTGCACGGCCATATCCTCGCGCTGCTGCAGGGCATCCCGCACGTGGCGCTCGACAACTCCTACGGAAAGATCCGGGCGATGGTGGACACCTGGACGGGCGGCGCGCGCGGCGCGCGCTGGGCGCGCGACGCCGACGAGGCGCTGGAGCTGGCGCGTTCGCTGGTCGAACGGGCGGGAACCTGACCCGCCCGTTGCGCG
>CAYMCD010000049.1:0-21132 GCA_964388845.1 uncultured Verrucomicrobiota bacterium | reverse complement strand
CCGCCGTGGTCAGGCCGTTGCTCAGCGCGGCGTCGGCGGCGATGCGCGCGGCGGTCTCGTTGGTGAGCGCCGCGTTGAGCGCGTTGCTGGCGGTGCCCAGATTCGCCCCCGCCGTGGTCAGGCCGTTGCTCAGCGCGGCGTCGGCGGCGATGCGCGCGGCGGTCTCGGCGTCTGATGCGGCGACGAAGTTGCTTTCGGCCGTCGTAATGCGCTCCCACAGCCCCGTCGCGTCGTCCACGCCGAGCGAATCGCGTATTTCGTCCGCGTTCGCCGTCCAGAATGTCGAAATGACCGGGGTGCCTGCGTCTAGGGGAAATGTGTTCGTCGGCGGGCGCGGGCCGACGTAAATGCCGCTATAGTTGGCGTTTCGCTCGATTTGCACCGTGGTGCGGTCAACGACGACCTGCGGGGCCTGGCCGGTGGGCGCGCCGCCATAAATAACGGCGAAGCTCTGATACTGGCGCGAGGTGAGCGCGGACTGGGAGGAAAGCAGTGTAAAGCGGATCGGTCCGCCAGTGACGGAAACCACAAGGCCAGTCTGGAAGACGTAGTAGTTGCTTACGGCGCTGTCCGTCACGTACCAGATCGGAACCGTGTTCGCCGGCGCGACGAAAAGATTCGTGCCGATCCGCGGGAACACCTCGTAAACCAGCTCCTCGCCCTGATACCAGGCGAACGAGTCGCGGCGCTGCGTCTGCATGATGTCGTTCGTTCGGCGGATCGTGCGCAGGTCGAGCGCCTGGCCGTGCGCGCACGTCGCGGCGAGCAGGATCAATATAAAAATGCGGCGAATCACAGCCCCCCCATGGTGTTGCTGGTTGCCGGGCGGGTCGCGGCGGAAGCGACGCTGATGCCGCCGCCGGACTGTACGGGCGGCGCAATCGGGTCATCAGGCGTGGAAATCGGGAAATCTTCGGTGCCTGCGATGTCGAGGTCCGTGTATGCGCGGCGGATCATGGTGCGCTGGTCCTCGGTCAGTTCAATGGCCATCGCTAGCCGTCCGCTCATCGCCTCGATGATGAGCATGCAGGCACAGGTCTTCAGCTCGGGCGGAATCGCGTAGGCGGTCTGCGAGACCTGGATGCGCTTCGAGATGCGGTTCCGGATATAGTTGCAGCGATCCTGCATCACGCGGGGGAACGGCTCGTCCTGGCCTTCGGCGAGCGCCGCCGATTGCAGGGCGTTGACCTGCGCTCCGACGAGGTAGTCGTTCAAATCGTCAATCGCGAGGTTGATCCAGGCTGCCATATCCAAGCTCCGCCGGGGCCGCCGCGATGGGCGGCCCCGGCCAATAATCAGAACTCCGTGCCGATCACATACGCCGTGTGCGAGTTGGTGTCGCTTGACGTGAGTCGGATCACATCGCCCATGAACAGCGCGGGCGCGCTGGTCGCGGACAGGGTGCGATCCGTCGCCGTGACGGCTTTTGTGCCAATAGCATTGGTGATCGTGCCCACGACGAAGGACGCCGTATTCGTAGCCGGCGCCGTGGTGGTGAATACGATGGCCTCAACGCGAACGCCCGTCGCGACGGTGTTGTAGACCGGCGCGAGGGTGAGCGTGCCCGAACCGGCGGTCAGCGTGACCGACTGGCGGAACGTGGACGCCTGAACGGAAAGCAGCATCACAAACACGAACAAGAACGCGAACGCTGCGAAGAACTTCTTCTGCATGGTTTTCTCCTGGTGCCAAACGCCCGCCCGTCCGGCGGCGGCCACCCGGCCGCCGCCTTCAGGACGGATTTGCTTAGCTGATGGTATACATATCGATGCCAAGCGTGCTCGGGGCCGCAATGAGCGAGTAGTGCTCCACCGTGACCTCGATGAACTTGGGTTTGTCGACCAGGTAGACCTGGACATCGCCGGCGCCCGTCGGGGTGACGAAGCGGGCCATGTTCGTCGGGCTGTCGAGCCCGGCGTTCTGGTCGGCGTAGTACGCAATCGCGTAGGAGCCGAGGATCTTCGCCTTGGCGGCGGCGGTGGACTGCTTGCGCGCGTCCACGCGGAGCACGCGCTCCACACCGAGCCATCCGGCGAGCATCTCCGGGGTCCACAGCATCTTCGCCATGGCGCCGGCCTTGTCGCTGCCCGAGAGCGCCGCGACGCGCTTGCTCCAGGCGCCGTAGCCGAGCAGGACCTGGTTGGGGTTGATGCCCCGCTTGTCGCCGGAACTGTTGACGAGGTCCAGCAGCTGGACGTCGGGGTCCGAGCTGGTGTTCCAGGTCTTTGCCGTGTCATTCGCCGAAGCGATGACCAGCGCGATGGCGCGCACGAGGTCGTTGCGGAACAGGCGCCGCGTGAGGCGGGCCGCCGCGCGCTCCGCCGCGTTGGGCAGCGCGCCCTCGCCATCCTTGTCCAGACGGATCATGAGACCCTTGTTCTGGGTGGCGGCGTTGACGACCGTCCCGCGGCTTTCCACGCGCTTGAACTCCGCGCCGATGGCGCGCACGTCGTCGCCCTCGGAGAGGAACTCTTCGCTGTTGGAGGCGGCGCGATACTCGAAGCGGCGCGGCGCGTCGATGCGCGGCGCGACGGCATTGAGGATCTCGGCCAGGTTTTCACGGTCGACAACGCCCGCGGCGAAAGTCGTGAGCGCTTCGCTCAGGTGAGCGGAGTCGAACCGGCCCTCGTTGGCGGCGTGGATCACGCCGGCCTTGTTGCTGTCTCCCACATCCTGCGGGATCAGCTCGATCACTTGCTGTTTCATAATGGTCTCCTGCGTCCTTTTTGTTGGCTTTGACGTGCTGGCTGCATCGTCGCCGGAGACCGTTTCGGGCTACTCGCCGCCCGCGGCGTTTGGAGATTCAGTTCCCCATTTAGCTGACAACCACCGGCACAGCGACGCACGGATCAACCTCAACGAGGTCGCCGTCCGCCCCCGCCGCGCTGAGCGCGATGCCCACCTGGTAGTACGTGCCTGCGCCCGCGGGCAGGTCAGAGACCTTGCCGCTGGCCGCCGCAAAAACCGGCGCGCCGACCGCAATGGCCTCGCTCGCCACCATCAGGCGCGAGCTGGAGGAGGAGCCGAGCAGGCCGATCGCGCAGAACTCTTCCGCCGCCGCCGGCGTGCCGAGCTGCGTGCCGATCGGCTTGTCGCTCGCGCCGGCGATCGCGTAGTGCGCGGCGTCGGTACCGAACTTCACGAGCAGGTTTTCGGTCGTCGAGGCCGCGTCGGCTTTGAGCGTCAGCGCACCATCATGGACCCCTTCGGCGATATTCGCCGCGGGGATCACCCGGCGCGGCGACAGGCCGGCCAGGATTTTCAGCAGCATCTTCTTCATGTCTTCGTTCTCCTTATGTCCCCGATCAGGGGCAATTCGTTATCCAATGGCGGAAAAGAGTTCCGGACGTGCGGATTTGACTGCGCTCCAGGCAGCCAGATAGCCGCATCCGTGCTTTTCCATGTACTCGTTGACGGCGCTCGTGAACTCCAGGGCCGGCTGTCCGCCGCGCGTGCGGCGCCCGAGGTTGCCGGTCGCAGATCCCGCCGGAATGAAACGGTCAGCCTTGCGCACGCGCTCCAGCGTGGCAGAAAAGTCCGTGTTGAAGGCGGCAAGCACGTCATTTTTGCGACCGCCAGGCAGCCGCCCGGCGTCAATCGCCAGATCGAGCAGCGCATCGAGCGCCGCGCCGCGCTCATTCGCCGCCGCGTCAAACTTCGCGCCGATCTCGTTCGCCGCCGTCAGCGACTGCTCCGCCGTGGCCCGGGCCGTCCGCTCCGCCGCGAGCTGGGCACGCACGTCGGCCAGGTCCGCTTCCGTCCGGGTTCGACTCGCCGCCTCGTCGATCACGGTCTGCCGAAGGGTCGCCAGCTCATTCGCGGCGGTGGTCCGGGCCGTCAGCGAGTCATCCAGGAGCGCGACGAGGCGATCCACCGGCGGAGCTTCATTTGGCACGGAAACACGGGCGGCGTCTTCCGCGCGCCAACGCGCCTCGGCGGCGGCGGCGACCTTTTTCGCGGCGTCGATGAGCTGCATCCAGCGCTCGACGATCTGGTCCTCCGTCGCGACGGAGGCGTCGCCCAGGATCGCGACAAGGCGCTGCATCAGGGACGGCGGCGGTGCCGGCGGCGGCTCGGCGGCGGGCTCCTCAAGCTGTATGCCGTCCATGTTCGCGCCGAGGATCACACTGTCGGCGATGTTGGGCTCGTTCGTGAGGCCGATGGACCGCAGGCCGATGGGCATGGTCTTCAGAACGCCGTTCGCCGCGCCGAGGATTTCAAGCGGCCAGTGCGGCGAGTGGAACATGTATGCGCCTGAGCCGACCAGCTCCTCGCCGAGCTTGTTCCAGGCGACGGCAAAGCCGACGCCTTTTTTCCCGTCGACCTCCTCGACGTTTGCGCCCGTGACCCGCCCGTATGCCTTCGTGTCCTGGTGCTGTGCGCGCAGCTCCGGCACGTCCGGGTGCCCGACATAGACCGGCACGGCCCCGAACAGGCGCGAGATGGCGCCGCGCAGACCGCGCAGGCCGCCCATGACCTTCTCCGCCGCTTCCTCGTTCCAGACCTGGACGGCGTTGACGACCCGGCCGCTCTGCCGGTCCTTGACCTGGACGGGATACTCTCCGAACGGGACAAAAAGTGTGCCAGCGCTTCCGCGCCCGGCTGAAAACTCATTCGAAGCGGCGATCAGGGCTATTTCCGGCAGAACCGCCGCCTCGTTGGAGGCGACCAAAGCGGAACCCCTGTGCATTTTAGTGCAGCGGGGGGTGGGCGCCACGATCTCCCGCAAAACGGGCCAGCACCGCGGGGGGGCGTTAGCAAGCCGGTAAATTTTGGCAATAAAAGATTTCACGTCATCTCTCCTTTTGTGTGACCCTGCTGCGTAGCCTTTTAGGGGGGGACCCGTCGCCAGGACCAGCCACCAGCCAGTTGGCGAGACATACGGCCCCATACATCGCCTCGGCCTGCCACCGGGGGGTCTTGAGCGTGAGGAGCGCCTCCCGAAAGACCAGGTGGCAGGTCCAGAGGCTAATACCCAGGAGCTTGCGACTCCGGACGCAAAAATCATGAACCACCGCGGCCGGATCGTAGACGCCATCAGCGACCGGGACGATTGGCCACAAGAATCTGGGCACGCTGGCGAAATCGGTCAAAAATCCGGCCGGAACGATCACCGTGAGATCCTTGATTGCAGAGGCGTAGAGGAATTTCTTGTTGATGCGCCACACGAAGCGACCGACGCCTGTCGAAGAGCATTCCCCGCTAAAAAACGAAGCGCTCACAAATCGAACCCCCTCAATTTATAGTGGTGCTGCTCCGGCGGCACACCCGCCAGGTAAAGCAACACGTGCCCGCACTCGTGGACAAGCACGTGCCGGTGCGGCGCCATCGTCGAGGGATCGCAGTACGCAACGATCGTGTACGATCGGTTCCCGCGCGGCGCGCAGTAGCCGCCCTCATCCATGCCCGCGCGGTTCGGCCTGGTCCAATACGGCCCAATCTGCTTGACGCCAGGTTGGCAGTAGAGCCGGACGTTCCGGGCGGTGTTCGGCAGCTTCAACCGCCGCTCGGCATCTGCCATTGCGGCTCGCAGAGCAACCTCTTGCCCGTGGCTTGCCGAAAACGGACTGACAGCGCGACGCCGGATGCCGAATAACCTCCCGAGCCAGCTCATTCCTGCCTCGCACTTCTGTCGCGTATTTGCTTCCGCGCGACAACCTGCCCGTGAATATCACGCGCCACAAACCAGCTCCCACTCGCCATCGCTTTCGCCCCGCGGCATTTCACCCGGCCCCCGTGATAGAGGCTCGGGTATTCTTTCCCGGCGTTCCGGCTGGCGACGGTGTTCATCCCGTCCATCGCCTTCCTCGAAAGCGCGCCGCAGTCCGCCGGCCAGACGAACCATTTCAGGCGCTTCGTCCCCGCCTGGTCCGCATACTCGCCGCAGGCCCCAATGTCGGACGCCTTAAGCGCCTTCCCATTGGTCGGATTTTTCGCCTGGAGCAGCCACAGGTTGCTCTCCGGCTTGTAGAGCCCGTCCCCACCCTTGTTCGGCGTGGGCACGCTGTCGGTCGGCTTGGTCGGCTCGGCGTTGCCCGGCGGATTGATATCATCCCGTGCGCCGGCAATTGAGACGGAAAACCGCCGCACGGACGGCTCGCTCACCACCCAACGGATCACGCCGCCACGGTGCGCGAGGTGCGCCGAGAAGACCGCGCCGCCCGGGTCCGGGTTCGCCACGGTTTTGATCGTCGTGATTTCGCCGGACGGCAGCACGGCCAGGAGCCGCGACGGCCCGGCCCCCGTCACATAAAGGATGTCGTCCACAACGAGGGCGTCCGTGATCTTGGCCATCTCGGCAAGGGCCAGCGGCTCCGGCGCGATTTTCGTCCCGCGAATCTCGTAGATCGCGCCGCCGACGCCCGCCCATGATCGGCCCCACGCGGAGAAAACGATGGACGCGGCGCACCGAATCCACCCACCCCCCTGAAACTCGATGCCGGTGGCAGGCCCGTCACCGATCGCCCAGCAGAGCGCGCCGTCGTGGAAAATCGTCGCCACCACCAGGCCCCTCTGGCGCGCCCACTCGATCACATCGCCCGTCACGGCGTCCATGAGCACGGCCTCGCCGCCGGCCGGGCTGGCCCACACCCCGATGCGGCCGCCCAGGTCAACACCCGACACGAAAAACTCTCGCGGCCCAACCGGCGCGCCATCCTCGATTTTCCCGCCGCGCAAAAGCCCGATCCGTGAATGCTTTTCGCGAGTCCACACCGCGCCGCCGCACCAGCTCATTGTCTCAACACCTCGCGCCTCATAAACCAGCGCATCCTCGATGTAGAGCCGCGACAGAGTGCCCGGACGCCGGTCCTTATCGTACAGGCACATCGCAAGCTGCCCGTCAACGACGGCCAACTCGGAACACTTCATCCCGCTCGTCGCCATCCGGAGCTTTTCCTCCGCTATGTCATAGCGGGGGTACGTCTTGCTAGACTCGAGACGTTCCTGCCCCATGATCTCCGCGGCAAAAACAACGTCGGGCGTGAGCGTTTTCCCGCCAAACCGAACCGCCACCGCCCCGGCGCCGCGCACCTCCGCCCATCCGGCGGACGGCGTCGCCTCTATACGTCCGGTCACATAGGGCGTGCTGACCTCGTGGCGTAGCACTCCGGCAGCGTCGGCGGAAATCGTGACGATGCGCGACCACTGCGCCCAGTCGTCGGGGATCAGATCGCCCGCCGCGCTCGGAACGCGCACCTGCACGCCAAACGCCCGGCCAGCCGGAGCCGCAAAGTCAGACTCCTCGCCGGTCACCCGCATAAAGCCGACCAGCGCCAGATCCGCCATGGATGGCACGCGCAGGCTGAATGCGTATGTCTGGCGCAGCGTCATCGTCCGATTGTCTCCAACGCCGCGCGCTCCTCGTCCGACATCGGCACGCCGCTCAAATCTTTCAGGCCGCCCGCGGGCGTAGCTGACCCCGGCATGATCGCGGGCACGGGCGCGGGCATCGCGGCCACGGTCTCGACTCGGCGATACAGCGTCTCCGTCCTGATCGTCACCGGCAACACAACCGGCGAGCCCGTCGCGTCCGTTGCGTTCGTCCGGACCTCGACGAGGTCCCCCGGCCCAGGCACCGCCGACGCCGTCGTCCCGATCGCATGGAGCAGCAGCGCACCGGTCCCCGGACGCACCTGGTCGGCGGCCCGCGCAAGCTGATCCACGGGCAGATTCTTCGTCGTCACGCATCCACAGGCCCAGAGAATCAACGCCGTGCTAATTCCGATTGAGATCGTTTTCATTTTTAGTCTCACTCCTTTTTGACGGATGCCGCCCATCGTATTCCGGCACCGGCTGCTCGGTCTTTCTACCGGCGCGCTGTCGGCGCAGGATCAACTCAAGCGCCGCGAGAGCAAGGGCCGAAAACACATTCACGCCGTCACCTCCGCGCCCTGTTCGATGCCCAGGGCGAACGCCGCATTCATAATTTCGCGCAGCGTTTCCGGCGCCTGCGCCTCCGACAGAATCTTCTTCGCCAGCTCCGGCAATTCCTCGTCGCGGAAAGTCTTCAGCAGCGCGCGGAACGGCTCGTCGTCCATGTCCGCCGCGTCGGCCGCCCGGTAAAGTTCAATCAGGCGATCCGCGAGCGGCTTCAGGTCCGCCGAGATGGCCGCCGGGAGCGCGAGGCGAATCGAGGCGAGGAATTCGCCGATCGGGCCCGGCTCCACCAGGGCCGGGCGGCGCTCGTTCGCGGCGGCGGGAATGGGAGCCCGCTGCCCGGGGCCCTGGGGGGGTGCCTGGGGGGGCGCGAGGATTTCAGGAGATCCCTCGGGCAGCGGACGATTGTAGGTCGCGGACAGAGTCTTGAGCTGGATCGGGAAGCCCATCGTGTGCAACTGCTGGTCGACCTTGAGATCCTGCTCGACGATGCGCCGCGTCGCGGTCTTCACCTGGATGTAGGCGAGCGGAGTTTCGTCGCCGAGGTGGTAGCGGATCACCCACGGATCGAGATAGGTGTTCAGCGCCTCCGAAATCATCGCCGAGTCAGACGCCTCCAGGACTTCCTTCTCCTCCGCCTGCAACGAGGAGCCCACGGAATCCGCGCCGCTGCTGATCGTGCTGAGGTCCGCGCCACGCCAGAGCGCCGCCATCATCCGGTCCATCCGGTCGATGATCTTGGGATAGGGCAGCTCGCCCTGGGCGCTCATGTTCAGCGGCTCAATTGAATCGCCGCTGCTCATCACCGCCGCGAATTCCGCCGCGAAGTTCGCGACGGCCGTCTCCATCGCCTTCCACTCCGCGGAGTCCGGCGCCGCCGTGGTTTTCCCGGCGATGCCCGGCATGCCGTGTCGGCCGCAGTAGATCAGCCAGTCGCGCAGCGGGAGGTGCTTGTAGATGTAGGCGATCGAGCACGCCTTCATCAGGTGCTCGCCGACCGTCACGATCCAGCGCGAGGGCTCCAGGTCCGCCCCGAACGTGGCCACGTCGGACGGCAGGAAGCGAAGCCGGCCCGTCACGTTCTCGAAGAAGTACAGCGGCGCGAAGCGCAGCTCGGCTGAGATGTGCGACGCGCTGGGCTTCCACACGACTTCATGTACCGCGTACTTGAAGCCGACCGCCTTCATCTGCCCGCGGAACAGCATCCCGACACCGCCGCGCTCGTTTTCGTCAATCGCGTTGGTCACGGTGACGTTGTTGTAGAAGTCCTCCAGGCATTGCCGGTGCAGCTCCGCGGGCGGCGTCTCTTCGGAGGTCAAGATGTCGTAGCCCCGCACCGACGCGGCTTTAACGCGTTTGCCCTCGACGCCCTTGAGCATGTCGTCGCGGTCGACGATCTGCTCCTGCGTAAGTGCGAACTGGCGCAAATAGCCGCCGTCCCATGCGGAGTGCTGCATCTTGAGCTGCTCCGGCGTCAGGCTCGTCAGAGCGTTGTAGCGCGAGCGGATGACCGACAGCACGCGCTCGCGGCTGAAAACCGTGGTCCTGGCGTCGGTGGCGATGGAGCGTCGTTTCGCCATCAGATCAACACCCCCCGCTCGGCGCGCAGCCCGCGCCCAGCGCTCAACTCGACCCGTGTGTATGCAAACGGCTGATGGTTCTGGCCGGCCTCGACGCCGAGCGCCAGGCTCCAAAAATGATCCGCATGGCCCGCGGCGTCGCGCGCAGCGGCGATGCTCACGCGCCCGCCTGGCGTCGTCAGCTTCTCCGGCTTGCGCAGATCGTCGCGCAGCTCGTTGTCGCGCGGAATCTTGATCGAGCGGGCCTCGAACACCTGCAACAGCTCCGTCGCCATCGCCTCCGTCACGCGCACCGTCTCGCGCTTCCGGCCTTCCGCCTGGATGCGCTTCGTCACCGGAACGCTCGACGCGAAATTGACGCCCTGCACGCGGTTCGCGCCGAACGCATCCTGCGAATACTCGAACAGGCCGAGCCCGATGCCGGTCATATCGATTGACGCCCGCCGGAATCGCGGCATCCGGCAGACAAACCCGAGACGCTCCTGCTGTTGCGGCAGGCGCATCCCCTCGATGCGAAGAATGGCGCGGACGTAGCGTTCAGCCTGGTTGGTCTCAATGACCGATATGACCGTCAGGTCACGGTGCCGGCCTACGTCCACGCCAACAAAAAGGTCGCCCTGCGCGGCGAGCAGCACATCCTGCGCCGCCGCTGACCAATCCTGCGAACAAATTACGCCCACGTTGTCGCGCTCCGCCGCGCTGACCAGCTCGTGCGTGAGCAGCGCCATGTTCTCGTCGGCATACTGGCACTCGTAGTTCTGGTCGTACGCCCGCTTGTCCAGAGCGCGCGCCCGCGCCTGGTCCGGCGTAATTTCCGCGCGGGTTTGCGGGTCGAAAATCTTCACGCCCATGCGGTGCGCCAGCGAGCGCGGGACGCGACTCACCACAAAGCCGGCATCGGAAACGCCCATGCCCGCAGCGTCCGTGCGGCCCCCGGCGCCCATCCGGTAGAACATGTTGTGCTTGCCGTTTCCGGTGCTCGCAATGCGGCACAGGAAATCCTGGTTGCTGGATAGGATCGGCTCCGCCGCCTCCCATATCGCGTTGCTGTCCTCGTGAAACGCGAACTCGTCAAGGATCAGGTCGCCTGAGAAACCGCGCGCGGTGCGCGGGTTTGCCGCGAGAATCTTGATCCGGCTCGTCTTTCCGGCGACGTGAATCCGGACCTCGAAACGCATGTCATCGTAGGACACCGGAGATTCGATGATGCCCTGCTCGCCGTCCACCCCCGAATCCCGGTCGGCCAGCTCGAAGGCTTCGTCGAGTTTGCGCAGCACTTCCGCGCACTTCACCGCGAACTCCGCGCCGTTGTCCTTGCTGTTGGACAGCACCGTCACGAGGCGGCCGGGGCGGGTCAGGCAGCGGTCGACGGCCCACGACGCCAGCGTGAAGCTCTTCCCGATCTGGCGGCTCCAGTGCAGCAACATCGTGCCCGTGGTGCGGTCGCGGAAAACCGGCTCCTGATACGCCCGGAAGCGGATCAGCGGCCCGGCCTGCTTGGTGCTGCGCGGGCTCATGCCGCCACCCCGAACAGTTTCAGGCGCGCCGCTTCGATGCGGGAGCCCTCGTTCAGCGTGCGATCCCCGGCGATCTTCTTCAGCTCCGCCGCGTGCTTGAGTGCCGCCTTCGCCGCGTCAAACTCGAACTTCTTCCCCGCGAGCTGCGTCTGCTCCGTCATGTCCACGCTCTTCGTCAGCGTCGCGAACATCTTCACGAACGCGCTCAGGCGCTTTTCGTCCGCGCCGCCGGCGAGCATCTCGGTGATCTGCTGTTCGAGCAGCTTCAGGTTCGTCGGCGTCAGGCTGGTGACTTCCTCGCCGCCCGCCTCGACGATTCGCCTGCTGGCGGCGATCCGGCCTTGCAGTCGGAGGACCACCTGTTCCAGCGGCCACTGCCGGCGGAATTCGCCCATCGCGCGCAGGCTCGTGTTGATGCCCCATTTCTGGCGGACAAACTTGACGCCCTCTTCGAGCTTGTGCTTCGCCAGGTGCTGGTACAGCTCTTCCGCGCGCTCGATGTTTTCAACCTCATCGGCGCCGAGCTGGAACAGCTTCTTGTCGATTCGCGCCATCAGACGCCATGCTCCAGAATCATCGCGTGGCCCTTCGCCGACGCGGAATACAGCACCAGATCGCCCACCACACGCACCGCGCGGCCCTCGCGCTCCAGTTCGTTCAGCAGGGCCTGCATCTCCGCCACGCCCGCCGCGGGCAGCACCGCCACCCGACAATCATTGAACAGCGCCGTATCGCTCGACAGCAGGCCCGCCTCCATCGAGGTCGCCATGTGCTTCAATAGCGCCAGCTTGATGTGCAGCTTCCGGTTCATGATTGCCCCCGCGCCTGGAGTTGGCCGAGCCGGTCAAGAATTGCCTTCGCGTCGGCCGTCTGGGATTCGCGCATCGCGATCATGTCCTGCCGGACCTCGGTGATGCGCAGATGGATCGACGCGACGCGCGCCTCGGCGTCCTTCTTGTCCTCGCGCCGCTCGTCATGAATTTCCGTGCGCAGCGCCGTGACCTTGGCGGAAAGGCCCGTCAGGCGCTCATTGATTTCGCCGCGCAACTGCTGCACCGCCTCCGCCGCGCGCTCCGCGTTCTCCTTGACCTCTTCCTTCGTCGCAAACTCCGCCTCCAGCGGCGGCTTGCGTTGGAGCGCCTTGACGGACAAAAGGATGCCCATCAGCGCGACGACACACAAAGAAAAGGCCCACCACATCGATGCCTCCGGCGCGGGCAGTTGAGCGAGCATCATCACAAATTCTCCCGGTGAAGGGGTGATGTGCCGGCCGGTAAACGGACCCCCGCGGGGGCTTGCGCCCCCACGGGTTCCGGCGACGGAAGTACAGCCAGCACGTTCATCGCGCTGGCACACTCGCAGATCAGGAGCGAATCAGAAAATCGGCGTGCGCTCCGTGCGGATCATGCGGGAAAAGGTTACGGCTGAATCTCGTACACCCGGCGACCGTCCGCCGTGCTCGACGCTCGCGGCGGCGGCGTTGCACCGCCATTTCCGCCGGATTGCGAGGAAAAGGCGAGGTTTTTCAGATAGTCCTTGGTCGCCTTCGAGCTTTTCTCAATGCCCTCCAGCTTCTCAAGCATTTTTTCGGCAACCTGTAGAATCATCGCGGGAACGAGCAGCGCTGCTGCTATCCCAATGTATCCGACCGCAATTCCAAACACGGCAATCCGATCAATTCGAGTCGTAGCGAATATGAAGCCGGCGAGAAAAGAAGTCGTGCTACATGCGAGTATCAGCCCGAAAATGTCTTTGGCTTTCATGTGATCACTTCTGACCAGTCACCGTGTACTCAATCGTCATGACTTCACCGCTTTTCAAGCTGAAGATCGCGTCGATATACCCAACCTGGCCAATCCCCACATCGCTTGGTTTCGTATATGAAGATTGCCTTGCGATGAAATTTCCGGCGCGATCTTTCAAAGTAAAAAAAACCTGCACGAATCGATACGGACTGGATGTCATGTTTTTAACTTTGCCCTGAATTTTGAAGTAACCGCCAGCGCTTTGCTCTGCCAGTTCGGGCATGAATTCAACCGCAATTGTTTCAGATGTAACGTCCGTCGATTTTTTCCATACGGTTGATTGCGCACCCGAAGAGATCACCACGCAGACCAGTATCATGAACGCGAAAATTGTCGTTTTCATTGCTCCTCCATCAGTTTGTTTAGCCGATCAACCACTTCATTCAGCTCTCTGATTAATTTAGCCAACCGCTCTTTTTTTTCGCCACCGTCCTTCGGCGACCGTTCTCTGACGAGATTTTCCAGACGTTGCAGGTGATCCGGAGTCGATTTTACACATGTTGAAGGTTTTGTGTGCGCGTGCGCACTCAAAACCTTCGCACGAGGTTCCGCAGGTATGGACGAAGTTGAGTCCGCGTGCGAAATCAACTCTGTCGACTTGGCAATACCCGCCCGTTCCTCAGCCAGCTCGATCAGTCCAATGGTTTTTGTTGTCGCTTTTCGGTCATGTAGCGCGGTGTAGAAAGTGCGCACCGAAATGCCTATGGCATCGGCAATCTCTGGATCTGTTGGGAATCCGAGCCTTTTTCTCAGCGCGCCCAACCGATCCGGAAGGTCTGCAAAATTCTGCATTATTTTTCTTGCCTGCTCTGCATTACTCTGCAAATCTATGCACATGCTAACACGGAATCAGGCAAAAGTACGCCTTAAAATGCTGGGGTGGTCGTACCGTCGGGTGGCCGGTCAGTTGGGCGTCGGACACGTCCATATCGCGCAGGTGCTTCGGGGCGATCGCGACTCGCGACGCCTCCTCACCGCCATCGCCTCTCTGCCCCCGGCCCCCGCTCACTCGATCCCGCACAACTCACCGTATCGGAAGGGGGCGTCATGACTGACAACGAGCTTCGGTTTGTGGATCGGCGGCAATCAGTGCCAGCGCGCTGCCATTTGGAAGCACACACTTTGAGCCCTGCGCCGTCCACCACGGCTTTGAGTGCCAAATCAAACAGTAAGCGCGATGCCCAACCGTCCGTCGTGACCGAATCGACGAATCCCATTTTTCCTTGCAAGCAGGAAACCTGATCGATGCCGGCAACACATACAGCGAGCAGTCCTCTTCGGCCTTCCGGTCGCCGCAACGATATGTACGCCACGCCGGTCTCTGTCGCGACGGCATCACACCGTAGCGATTCGAGTGATTTATCTCCCCACGTTGTTCGGATCAGTTCGGAGATTTCTTTTTCATCCATTTGGACAGCCTGCAAGACAAACACCTGAACGACAACAGCAAAAGCCAGCACATGCCCGAACCTCTACAGCTTGAACTTTTTACGCCGCGCGACACCCGGCCGGACCCCCGGCGCGGGCACATTGTCGAGGCGCTCAACACGAAGGAGCGCTGGCGCGTGGACGAGGCGGCGTATTTCCTGCGCTGCTCGGAGAATCACATCTTGAACCTCGTAGCGGACGGCACGCTGACGGCAACCAACATCGCGCGCCTGCCCGACAGCCGGCCGTGCTACCGGCTCTACCGCGACAACGTCCACCAATTTGAGCGCGCTCGCCGTGAGGGCGCTCATGAACAACCCAAAGGGAGTACAGCCAAATGACGACCAACCAGCATAAATTAGCTGCCGCGCTGCTCGGCGAGCAGATCGCGCAGGCCGCGCTCCAGCGCGCCATCGATCTGCACGAACAGGCGATGTTCGCGCTCGCGGAATCGCTCGAACCGATGCCGGGCGCAGAGCCGAGCAAGGAGCACGTCGAATTCGCCGCGCAGGCTCGTGCCTTCGGCGGCGCGCTGCTCGACGCGCAAATCTCCGCGCCCGATTGCGGGCAGGCGATCCATCTCCTGGACAACCTTGTCCGTCAGGCGGTGCCGGCGTGAGCAAGTCTCTCGCAAAAGTCGTTTCGATGGACGAAGCCCTGATGGCGCGCCAGCTCGGCGAACAGTATCAGCGCGCCGTCGGCGGTATCTGGGAAGTCGTGAAGTTTGGAGCGATGCTGGCGCACCTGCGGGACTCCTTGATCGACGCCGCCAAGCAAAAGCACGATGGCAGCGGGCGCTACGCTGACGGCGAGGGTCTTAAAGCTTGGCTTGATGTCAACTGTCCCGACATAAGCCGTCGCAACGCATACCGCTTCATGGCCATTGCCGAGGGCTTGCGCGAAGAATTGCACGTCCCCGAGCGCGTTGACCTGGTGGCGTTGTTGACGGCGGACCATACGACGCTGGAGCCGAAGCTGCTGAAGCATCGCTCGAAGATCGCGGACTTCCTCGAAGGCAAGTCGCAGCGGCAACTGCTCCTGATGTTAGGCGATTCGTCGCAGGCCACGCGCAACGCGGGCGGCGCGCAGCAGCTCAATGCGTTCCTGCGCGAGGCGCACCCGGACCTCGTAGACACGCCCTACAAGAAGCTGCCGGAGCCGGTACAGAAGGAATGGGCCGACTATCTCGCGAAGCGGGAGAAGGAGCGCCTGAACGGCATGACGCCGGAGGAGTTTCGCGCCCGCCATTTCTGGGATGAGGTATGCGCCCGTCTGCACGAAGAGCGCTCGACGCGGAAGCTGTACCTGGCGCTGCCGTTGCCGTACCTGAAACGAATCGACGCGATGCTGATGGACCTGCGCGCCGACATGCAGGCCGTGCTGAAGAAGGGATAGTCGATGATCCAAAGCATCCAGCAGGTGCCCGATTTCTCCGACCTGTCGTTCCTTCCCAAGAAGGCGCGCGACGCGGTGCTGGTGATGGAGCCGATTATGCACCGGATCGACGCCGCGGGGCGCGGCGGGCGGCGGCTGGTGATCCAGCAGATCGAGCTGGATCATGGCGGTCTGCCGGGGTTCGACGAAAAGTCGATCTACCGGAAATATCAGCGATGGCGTTTGGCGGGCCGCCAGCGCGCCGGGCTGGTGAATCTGGGCGCGCAGCGGCGCCTGCTGAAACGCTGCGCGGTCTATCACGCCTACAAACACTATTGCGAAAACAACCAGCGCGGCTCGCGCGCGGCCTGGCGCGCGATGGTCGAGGATCTGATGCTGGGCAAGTCGATGCCTCATGGCGTGGGCGACTGGCGCGACGTGTATCGCCTCGAAAACGGCAACGACGCCGCGCTGCCGTTTCGCTGCCCGTATTCGCTTGAGGAGCCGCCAAAGGGCTGGACCTATGCGCGCCTCCAGGAAGCGGCCGGCCTCTCGCAGTTCGAGAAGACCGCGACGCGCACGGGCATGAACGCGGCGCGCGAGTTCGTGCTGCCGGTGTTGACGACGCGCGTCGGCCTGCACCTGGGGCAGTACCTCCAGTTCGACGACAAGTGGCACGACGCGGAGGTCAATTTCCCCGGCCAGAAGACCAGCGTGCGCCCGCTTGAATTCGTCTGCCGCGACGTGCTGAGCGCCGCGACCTGGGCGCGCGGGATTCGCCCGCGCATTTTCAACGAGGACACTGGGCGCCGCGAGAATCTCAAAGAGCGCGAGATGCGCTTCATGGCGGCCTACATTCTCACGGAAGTCGGCGTCTACAAGGGCGGCTCGACGTGGATCGTCGAGCACGGCACGGCTGCCTTTTCGGATACCGATTTCGAGCGGATCAACCGCATCCATCCAGGCCTCATCCGGCCCGAGCGGTCGGGCATTCTCGCCGAGCAGGTGCACGCCGGAATGTGGGCCGGGAAAGAGGGCGGCAACTTTCGTTTGAAGGGCCTGCTCGAAGGGCTGCACTCGCTCGATCACAACGCGCTGGCCGCCGTGGCCGGTCAGGTCGGCAAGGGCCGCGACAACTGCCCCGAGCAGTTCAAGCACCTGTCGGCCTACAACATCGAGGTCATAAAAGCCGCTGCGCAACTCGACCCCGAGCGGCGCGCAATGCTCCAGTGGCCGCTGCTCCCGGTTGCGCGGTACGTCTCGATTGCGATGGAGCTGTACGACCGTCTTGAAGACCGGAAGTGGCACGAAATGCAGGGCTGGTCGGAGTGCGGTTTCGAGGTCGCTGAATATCGACTCGGCGAGGGCTCGAACTGGTTCCCGATGGCATCGCTCGACGCGATGGAGCCCGCGCAGCGCGCCGCGATCGCCGCGTTTATCCAGGCGAGCCCGGATTGCCGGCGCGTGCGCAACCTGTCGCCGCGCGAAGTGAAGGCGAAGCTGCGCGACGAATTGACGGTGCTGCCGCTGCATGTCATTCCCGACATCCTACGCCACGACGACGGTTTTGAGACGCGCGTTGAACACGACGGCACGATCCAGTTCCAGCAGAAGTATCTCGGCCCCGGCGTGCACGTTTTCCACGCGACGGCGATCACGCCCGTCGGCTTTCACCAGGCGCTGACGCCGGGCCGGAAGTATTGGGTGCACGTGACGCCGTACCAGCCGGATCGCCTCTTCATTTCCGAAAAGGATTCGGGCGTCATCATCGGCATCGCGCCGCGTTACGACCGCGCGCCGCGCTACGACATCGACGCCATCCACAGCTTGCAGGGCGCGCAGGCGCACCACCGGGCGCAGCTAGCGGCTCCGGTCAAGGCGCGGCACCAGGACGAGGCGGAGGCCCGGCTGGCGCTCGTCGCGCACAACGATGCAGTGATTTCTGGGGCGCCGGCAACGGCAGAGGAAAAAGCGGCCGCCGGGCGTGCCGCGAAGGTCGACCTGAACGCGGAACTGCTGCGCGAGCAGCAGCTCCTGCAAAACCAAGAGGGGGCATCTGATGAGCAGCAGCCGTATTAATCCACTGACCGACGCCGAGCGCGCCGTGGTCGCCGAGTTGTCGCACCTGCGCGACCAGATCGGCTACACCGACGCCCGTTTCGTCGAGCGTTTTCTGAACGACTACAGCTACACGTGCTGGATTCGCAGCCGGAAGAACAACTACACCGGCGACACGCGGAAGCTGGTCGCCTACTACGCCAGCAAGCTGCCGCTGGTGCGGCAGTATCGCGAGAAGGATTTCCGCGAGCGCCCGAACCTGAGCGACGAGCAGTTTTTTATCACGCCGGACGTGCAGGCCGTGCTCTCGGCCGTCGACATCGCGAAGCGGCGCCGGAACGAAAAGGGCCTGGTGATGTGGATAGCCCAGCCGGGCGGAGGGAAGTCGGCGCTGTTGCGCTATCTCCAGCGCACCCAGGGGGCACGCCTGACGCAGGCGACGCGGGCGTGGAGGCGGTCCTACTGCTCCGGCCTTCAGGCCGTAGGGCAGGCGCTCGGCGTCACGGAAACCTTCCGGTCGACCCACTACCTGGAACACGCGGTCTTTCAGGCGGCGCGCGAGATGGGTCACTCAATCCTAGGCATCGACGACGCGAACACTTTCGGAGACCACACCTGCGACATGATTAGGGATCTCTGCAACCTCACGAACCTGACCATCGTCACGGCTTCGACCTCGATCCCGTTCGATAACGTGAACCGCTCCGGCTACAACGAGGGAGTGCAAATGCGCCGCCGCGCGGTCGCCATCATCAAGGCCCAGAAGATTCAGCCCGAAGACATTGCGCCATTCTTCAAACAGTTTGGGCTGAACGGCTGCGCCGACTCCGCGCTCAAGGCAGTGTCCGATGCGGCGAACATCTACAACCGCTACGACTTCGTGACCAGCGTCGCGAACAACCTGCGGCTGCGGCACGCGGGCAAAGCGCTCACGCTGACCGATGTCTCCCATTCCGTCGCCGTAGAAATGAAGAAGCTCCAGCGAGGTGACGAATGAGCGCAAATCCATACGAACTGCGCGCCGATTTATCCAGGCTGCTCAAGCAGATTCACACTGGCGAGATCGGCCTCGGCATCGCGACCGAGCGCTGCGCTCGACTGGTCGAAGCAGGCTTGGACGGTTCGGTCATCGCCAACGACATCGATTCGCACATCCGAATGAGACAGGCAGCGCGCCAGAAAGACCTGATGGCTCTGCATTCATTCGTTCAGGGCGTCGAGTGGGCCAGGAAACAACGAGGTGGCGAATGAAAAACAGCATTGCGTTCATCGTCTGGTCCGTTTGGGCCTGTCTGTGGCTCGGATTCTGGTGTTGGGCGGAACAGCGACATCACCGCCGCCACAACGATGAGGCCGGCACATGAGCGCCGTCGAAGCCGCCATCATCCACAAGCAGGCGTGGAAGTCCGAAGTGCTGGACCGCTACGTCTCCGCGCTCCTGCGCGAGGCGCTGCACCTGGCCGGCGATGGAATCACGCACTTCAACAACGACGACGTGCGCGATATCGACCAGCCCAACGACAAAACCACGGTCGGCGCTGCGATCAAGCTGCTGGCCATGGAGAACATCATCGAGCCCTGGCGCGGCAACGCGCCGGAGCGCGAAATCTGGGGCGGCATGCGGCGATCCAGCCGGAAGTGCAACAACGGCCACCGCAACCAGCTTTACACCCTGACGAATCGCGGCATCGCCGAAGCCTGGCTGCGCAAACACGGCGTCGCGATTCGCCCGAACCAGCTCGACTTGTTTTTGACCAATTCACAACCCGCCATCCTCCAAGGAGCCTGACCATGACCACGACGAAACTGATGCAACTGATCGACACCACCATCAAACTCGACCGCGAGCTGCGCGAGCAGGCCGAGACGCTGAAGAGCTACAAGAAGCTGATCGCCGACGAAGCCGCTACGCGCGCCGACGAGCACGCGGCCACGGATGGCGGCGGCTGGTCCTGGACGTTGTCCGGAAGCGACGGCGCTGTCTGCCGCGTCACCATGCCGGCGCCGTCGCTCAAGAGCGACATCGACGGCGAGGGGAAAACCATCGAAAAGGTTCGCGCCGCCGCGGGCGCGCACTTTTCCCGGCTGTTCATGCAGGCGCCGAAGTACAAGCTCGTGCCCGGCTTCCGCGACGCCGCCGCGACGCTCCTCGGACGCTCCGCTGGGAAGCTCATCAAACTCTGCACCACGATCAGCTCGCCGAAGGTCTCATTCGAGACCAAGCCCGAGGAATCATGAAACGCAAGGGTGGCGGATTTACACGGAGCCAGCAGCCGATCTACCGCGACCTCGTCGCGCGCGCCTGGCTGGAGCATTCTGATCGGGAGGGCATCAACATTGATGCCGACGCGCAATACGAGCAGTGGTATCGCGCGGCGCTCATGGAGTGCATTGGCGTCGAGTCCACTTCCAAGGCCAACTGTGTCGAGGACTTTGATAAAGCCTGCCTGCACTTCGCGGAAATCGCCGACGACTCGCGCGCCATCTCCTACTTCACCGCCGCCGTCGAGCGCCGCATCTTCTACTGGATCAAGCGCCGCATGGACGATCTGACGCGGATCGAGGGGCGCAAGGTCGACTGGCCGTATTGCCGAGCCATCTACCAGCACATGGATCTTCCCCTGGAGATGGATGAGGCCCCCGCGGAGCTGCTCCGCAAAGTGCTACAGGCGCTCGACACCCAAGTCCGCCGCGCTCACAAGCGCAAAATCACAGGAATGGAACATGCAGCCTGATCCACAGCTCGAAGCCGCCTGGGAAAAGTTTATCGCCACCCTCCGCGACGCGATAGAGCTGAGCCCATGGCAAATAGCCCGCACCCGCGAAATTTTCACCGCCGGCTACGACGCCGGCAAGAAGGCCACACGATGAAAAATCCGTTTGAAGTAGCCGCACCATCCGGCTGGCTCCGTAAAAACGATCATCTACGGCTGCGTCTCCGATCAGCTCGAAATTGTAGGCCGCGCCGACGCCTCCAAGCTCCGCGCCATCATCGCCTGGCCGGGCACGCCCACGACCAAAATGCTCTCCGTTTCCGGGGAGCGAGGAGAACGCAATGACGGATTCAACCACGTCCGCCGCTCCCCGGAATACGGAGGAGCAACTGGTTCGGCGCCGCCCGCGTCACGGATTCGGAGACACGCGCACCCGTTGCTGGATTCGATCCAACGGCCGCATCCTGCGGTTCATCACCGTGACCGACTACAGCGTGTGCGGCCCCGATCGGGGGCCGAACACGTTCATGCAGCGCCTCGCGCACAGCAGGTGGCCACGCGGGCATCACATGTGCCGGGGCAAGTACGATCAGAAATACGCCGCCTGGTACGAACAGTTCGAGCCGGGCCAGTGGTATGACATCACATGATGCCGAACAAGGCGGCGGCGGGTCCGCGTAAGTCGCCGCAAACGCCTCCAGAATCAAGAGCCCGATTGAGTCTCTAGCAGCCTGTCGGACTGAGCACTCCCAAAACTCCAGAGTCCGGATATCGAACC